>DAOLNV010000019.1:64855-66027 GCA_035416745.1 Candidatus Hydrogenedentota bacterium
ATGACGGTTCAACCCGCCTCGCCAGACGCCAAAGACCGGCGGGTGGGAGCCAACGTGCCACGAGCGTCTTGCCCGTGGTTCGCGAAGCGGAGCGCGGACGTATCCGTCTGCGGCTTGATCAGGGGCGGGTTGGAAAACCCACCCTCGGTTGTTGCACCGGCGCCCCCGCCGCTCGTGCAGCGCAGGCTTCATAGCCTCCTGTTCTTACGTGGATTTTTCGTTTCTTTGTGCCTTTGTGGTGGGCCCCATCGAAAATCCAACCTGGAGACACTGAGGACGGACGCTCTGACCGAATATCGCGCCATTCCCGGGAGCGTAGTGGTATGATTTCATGAGGCGAACAAAGCCATGCCGAGAGTCTTACAGCCATCCGGAGGATCAAAGCCATGAATCCTCGAGAGACACTTCAACACCTGCTGCGAACGGAACGTCCTCTCGTGATGCCAGACGCGTACGACGGTCTCAGCGCCAGGGTGATAGAAGCGGCCGGGTTCAAAGCGGTGCAATGTTCGGGATTCAGCATTGCTTTGGCATCGCGAGCGATTCCCGAGACAAAACTCGGGTTTGAAAAGAACCTCGAGATCACAACCGACATCGTCAACTCCGTCGGGGTTCCTGTCATGGCCGACGGGGAAGACGGGTTCGGTCCGCCGGAACGCGTGTTCGAGGCGGTACGCGCATTTGTTGACGCGGGCGTTTCGGGAATCAACATCGAGGATCAGGTTCTGCCACCGCCCGAAACCAAGCGTGTCGTCGACCGTTCGTTGATGATCGAGAAGATCCGTGCGGCTCGCGAGGCCGCGACAGCGGCGGGCGCGGATGATCTCGTGGTAAACGCACGAACCGACGCGTTGACAGCCTGCCCCCAGCGAACCGAAGGTTTGAGGGAAGCCGTGGAACGCGGCAACGCGTATCTCGACGCGGGAGCAGATATGATTTTCGTGATAGGCGTCGACACGCTGGCCGAGGCGGCCCGGGCCGCACGCGAGATCCACGGTCCGGTGAGCATCGCCGCGGGAATGCCCAACAACGCCGGCGCGATGTCGATCGCCGAGCTCCGGCAATGCGGGATTGCCCGCGTCAGTCTTCCTACTGTCGCGATTCTATCCTCGCTCCGGGCATTGACCCAGACCCTTTCCATTATTCACCGCGAGGGAAGTTTCCGGGAACTG
>DAOLNV010000019.1:66127-74281 GCA_035416745.1 Candidatus Hydrogenedentota bacterium
GGGCCATGCTGAAGAGGTGGATATTCAAGGTATTGACGGTCGTTGTAGTGATCATCCTCGGGGTCTTCTCGGTCGGGTGCCCTGGAAATCTCAACGGAGGAGATTGGGGGGATGACGGTGGGGACGGCTGGGACGACGGCGGCGATGGCTGGGACGACGGCGGCGACGGCTGGGATGACGGCGGCGACGACTGGGATGACGGCGGCGACGACTGGGACGACGGCGGGGACTACGAGGACGGTTGGTGAACGGTTGGGGCGGCGGCGACGATGACGAGGCAATTGAACCTCAACCCTGCTTCAGAGGCCAGACGTATCCTGACTGTCTTGAAGCTATGCACTCCGCGGAATGGAATGAAGCCCCCGGCGGAGATTACACCGAGGGCTTAGCATAAAGAATGGCGCATGTGCGGGGGAGACGCCATTTCTGAAAACGTTTGAAACCCGAAAACCGCATCTTCAGCTACGCGGTGACGGTGGTTTCTGTCTGATGAGAAGGCGTCCGCCCCGGTCAGGCATCACTCGCGTGGCCACAGGAGACCGTATATCGCCGCGAGCAGAAGATTCAGCGGCGACAAAATCATGCTCAAAAGCATACCCGGCAGATTGAACAACCACATGAGCAGGTTCATGTTACGTTCCTCCCCTGAATTCCGGCGGCGCAATGGCGGCCCCCACATCTCGTCGATACGTTGGTTGTGATCATATCGGCGCGCGCCGCCTGTGTCAAAAGGTATCCTTCCGCCATGGACCCGCGTTCCGGCCCGTCCATGATGTGGTCCTTTGACCTCCCGCCCGCTATACTGGGCGAATCTGCTGAATTGCTGAAACCATAGGGGAATCGCGCTATGTCAGGGCACTGGACCATTACCGATTATGACAAGACCTTGACCGGGGAACTGACGGGACTGTTGCCGCCGAAGATCTTCGATGTTCACGCGCACCTGTACCGCGTTCGCGACATCAACGCGCCGAGTCTCGCGCTCGCGCACGAGGGCCCTGACACCGTGCGGGTGGAAACCTGGCGCGAACGGTTGGGGGCGCTGTTGCCCGGAGCGGAACTCGTGGGCGGGCTGTTTTTCCCGTACGTTGCGCGGCAATGCGACAATGCCGCCGCCAACGCGTTCCTGGTCGAGCAGGTCAGCACGCAGCCCGGGTCGCGCGGGCTGGTCATCGCGACGCCCGCCATGTCCGAGAAAGACGGCGCGGCGCTGCTCGGCCACGAGGGCATCATCGGTTTCAAACCCTACCACTGCTACGCCGCGCGGGAAGACACAGCGAACGCCACCGTCAACGAGTATGTGCCCGATTGGGTCTGGCGGCTCTGCCACGAACACGGCGGCATCCTCATGCTGCATCTGGTGATGCCCGGCGCGCTCTCCGACCCCGCCAACCTCGAGACGCTCCTGCGAAATTGCCGCGCTTATCCCAACGCGAAACTCGTGCTCGCCCACGCTGCCCGGGGGTTCCATGCGCCCAACACGGTCCGCGCCATCGGCCGCCTGCGGGGCCTCGAGAACGTGTGGTTCGACACGTCGGCCGTGTGTGAAGCAACGCCGCTGCTGGCAATCCTCGAGACGTTCGGTCCGCGAAAACTCATGTGGGGCAGCGATTTCCCCGTATGTTTTCAGCGCGGACGCTGCGTGACCGCCGGCGACGGGTTCTTCTGGCTCGGGCCCGAGCATATCGACGCATCGTCCATGTTCGCGCCGCGATTGGCCCTGGTCGGCCTCGAAGAGCTGCGCGCCCTGGCCGATGCCGCCGCCCAATTCGGACTCGACCCCTGCGACCTCCAGGACGTGTTCCACGACAACGCGGCGCGACTCCTCGGGCTGCTGCCCGCGACGGCCAATGCGACCCAGGAGCGGTACGACTACGCGAAAAAGCACATTCCGGGCGGCACGCAGCTTCTGAGCAAACGGCCCGAGATGCTTGCGCCGAATCAATGGCCCGCGTATTACCGCGAGGCCCGGGGCTGCGAGATCTGGGACCTCGACGGCCGGCGCTACTACGACATGTCCATCCACGGCATCGGCGCGTGCCTGCTCGGGTACGCCGACCCCGACGTCTCGCGGGCGGTCCGCCGCCGCGTGACACTGGGAAGCTGGTCGACCCTCAACCCGCCCGAGGAAGTCGCCCTGGCCGACCGGCTGTTCGCGATACACCCGTGGGCAAACCAGGTGCGCTACGCCCGGTGCGGCGGCGAATCGGCGGCGGTGGCCGTCCGCATCGCCCGCGCGACCACGGGCCGCAGCCACGTGGCCATCTGCGGGTACCACGGCTGGCACGATTGGTATCTCGCCGCGAACCTGGGCGACGACGACTCCCTCGACGGCCATCTCCTGCCCGGTCTCAAGCCCAAAGGCGTGCCCAAGGAACTCCGGGGCACCGTCCACACTTTCCGTCACGGCAATATCGACGAATTTCATGCGGTTCTGGACCAGTACGGCGACAAGCTCGCCGCAGTCGTCATGGAACCCTGCCGCCACCACGACCCCGAGCGGGGTTTCCTCGAATCCGTGCGCGACGGCGTCCACAAACACGGCGCGCTCCTCATTTTCGACGAGATCACCATCGGGTGGCGGCTCAACTTCGGCGGGTCCCATCTGCGGATGGGGGTCAATCCCGACATGGCCCTGTTTGCCAAGACCATCAGCAACGGCCACCCCATGGCGGCCGTGATCGGCACGAAGGAGGCCATGGAAGGCGCGCACGAGTCCTTCATCAGCAGCAGCTACTGGACCGAGGGCGTCGGACCCACGGCTGCCCTCGCCACGCTCGACAAAATGGAGCGCGAACGGGTTTGGGAACACGCGGGCCGCATCGGGCGTCTGGTCAAAGCCGCCTGGCAGCGGCGCGCCCAAGCCCACGGCGTGCCCATCAAGGTGGACGACGGCTACCCCTGCCTGTCGCACTTCGCGTTCGACCATCCCGACGCCACCGCTCTGCGCACGTACTACACCCAGTTGATGCTCGAACGCGGATTCCTTGCCGGGACCGCCGTCTACGTCACTCTCGCGCATACGGAGGCCATCGTGGAACAGTTCGAGGAGGCGTTGGACGGCGTGTTCGCCGAGCTCGCCACGGCTCTCGCGGAAAACACCGTCGCCCGCCGCCTCAAAGGTCCTTTGGCCCACAGCGGCTTCGCCAGGCTCGTGTAGGCAATGCAGGGCTGCGGGACCTGCTTGTCTCGTCTCGCAGCGCCGTCTGCTTCCCGTCCAGCCGGCCTTGTTCGGCGGCCGCGACCTGTTGAAATGCGGGAGAACCGGTTCTACAATGCGCACGGGCTGCGGAAAACCCAAACGAGCCGCCGAGGAGGCCCTGTCCAAACCATTGACACGGGGGGAAATTCGCGCAGTCGCCGGCCGCATCAAGAAAGAGCCGGAACCGTTAACCGTCAACCGCGTTCGAGCGGAATAAAGGAGCTGGGACCATGAAAAAGCTCGTTGGAATCGCGTTAACCGCCTTGGTTGCCGTCGCGCTGAGCGCGCAGGCCGCGCCGCCTGAAGGCGAGGGATGGCGCTCCCTCTTCAACGGCCAGAACCTCGACGGCTGGGAGAACAAATCGGGCCAGGCCGAGATTTGGCAGGTGAAAGACGGCGTCATCGACTGCAACCCGCGCGTCGATCTGCCGGGCGACAAGTCCCTGTGGTGTAAAGAGTCCTTCGGCGACTTCCAGCTCTTCATCGAATGGCGCATCAAGGGCACCAAGGGCGAATATCCTGTGCCGACAGTGTTGCCCGACGGCAGCTTCAAGACCGACGAAAACGGCAAGGTCATCATCACCCCGACACCCAACGCCGACTCCGGCATCTACCTGCGCGGGTCGGACAAGTCGCAGATCAACATCTGGTGCTGGCCAATCGGCTCGGGCGAGGTCTGGGGTTACCGCATGGACGACACGATGCCGCCCGAGGTGCGCGCGGGCGTGACGCCTAAAACGAAGGCCGACAAGCCCATCGGCGAATGGAACACCTTCATGATCACCATGAAAGGCGACCGCCTGACCGTCGAGTTGAACGGAAAGACGGTCATCGAGAACGCCCAGATGCCCGGCGTGCCCGAGAAAGGCCCGCTCGCGCTCCAGCATCACGGCGGCTACAACAAGGCAGACGACCAGTGGAACCCTGCCTCAAGCCTCGTGCAGTTTCGAAACATCTACGTCAAGGAACTGGGCGAGAAATAAGCAGCAGCCGGGGACTGTCGAGCGTTAGAGAACCCGCTTCCGGACTCTTTCAACGGCGCCACTGTCCCCCTCCAGCGACAGCTATTGGGACGCCGCCGTGATAACCTTGCCAACAAGGCCTTCCGGCGCGCAGGCACCGGCGATGTCCTGACCGGAAAAGGCCAGGGGATAGCTCCAGACCACCATGTGGTCGTAGTAATCATGGCCGTGGCAGGTCCCGCCGGTCTTCGAGCTGATACCGCACGGTTGCGCCCATGGCATGGCGTGAGGTCCGCGGAACACGGTATCCAGCATCGTCTTGGCAGCCTGCTCTCCTTCGGCCTTCCTGCCATGGTATAGAAACGCCATGGCAGCGGTCGCGTTGCATTGTATGAAGATGTCGCGCGACCAGCACGTGTCCGGGATGCCGGACCCGGCGCCTTCCTCGCACAGCCGTCCGTCCGGAAACACGGCGTTGACCATGCCGTAGGGTGAAGCCGGGATATTGAGTTTGGCGATACTATCCAGCGCCTCGCTTATGCGGTCCTCGGGCAGCGCATCGGCCAGGCCAAGCACACGCGTGCACCAGATCCCGCTCAGCTGCATCGCGGGACATGCGTCGTTGCGGCGTCCTGTGGCAGGCTCGTTGTAGGTGCGGTAGTAGTCGCCGGTCCACAGTTTCTCTTCGTAACTCTTCTGCCCCTGCTCCAGAAGAGCTTTCCACCTGCTGGCCTGTTCCTGGTCACCCGCCAACCCGGCCATCTTGATCCCGCACACCAACGTTGCGAGCCCCTTTCCGGCCGTATAACTGCTGGCGCCGTACCAGGGCCAGTTGTCCATAGGGTTGTTGGCGGGGAACGACTCGCCCTGGATGGCGTGGGCATGGTCCTCGACCAGACCGTCGCCGTCTTTGTCCAGCGACATCATGAATTCGATGGCGTCGCGCGCGGAATCCCAGAAATCCGCGAGAAACTCCCTGTCCCCGGTGCGCAGGTAATACCGGTAAATCATCTGCGCATATTCGCCCGACCCGCAGGTGTGTTGGCAATGGTACCTCGGGTCTCGTATTCCAAAAGCGAGCCCCAGGCAAAATGGCGGTTCCCCGCCCCGCAACTGGAAATAGCGGATCGCCTTGAGTGTCGTCAGCTCCAGTTCAGGGAAGAAGAACAGCGCGGGCCAGTGGCCGAAAAAGCGGCACGGCATCGTCTCCGTGATCGAGCACGTCGAGAAACTCTCGTTGACGAGAAACAGCCCCTCGTTGCCCCACCAGTCGTCCGGGCGCGTCGAGGCGAGCCATAGCGAGTTCTTGGTCAGGGCGTATGGGGCGTTGACCAACGCCTCTTTGAGCCAGGGAGGCAAATCCGCCCCGTACAGCACATCTTGATAGGCGAATATGCGACGCAGCCAATCCGCATAATTCGCGGCAGCGTGTGCAGCCACCGCCCGCGCGTCCGCAAACCGTTCCGCGTACATGTGCTTCTCAACCCGCCCTGAACTCTCGCGCAAATACGGCTGGTTCCACGACAGGATGAACCGGGCACATTTGCGCTCGCCCGGGGCAAGTTCGAACGACGCCGACGCCCGAACGCCTGCTTCGCCGCTTTCCACCAGGCCGTTCTCGACTGCTGCGGCCCAGGTGTGCCGAACCCAATCGGGCATCCGCTCAATGGGCGGGTGCGTTACCTGGATGCCCTGCCAGCCTCCTTCCGAGAAGGGGGCCGTGTCGCCTTTGGGAAATCCTTGCGGTGAAAACGTCACCGTCGCATTGTGCGCGGTATCGGCGAGATTGGTTACATAGGCCTCAAAACAGGCCGCCGGGGTGTTGGATTCAACCGCATCCCCCGGTAAGAACGGACCGAACGCACGGACCTCCACGCACACCGGAGCATCAAATTCAAACCGCGCGTCGGCCACGGGAAAGTGGCCGAAGTAGTGGACCGCTTTCGCGTCGCCCGAGCCGTCGCGTGGCGTGGCGACAGTCAGCTCCTTCCCGTCCACGGACAGGCTCAGGAAAGGCAGCCCGAGGACCAGCGGCGCTGGAAACCGGTTGAAGATCGAGCTCTTTCCGAGGCGTCCGTCCGGGTCCAGGCACAGGTAGCCCGTTCCCACGCCTCCCAGGGGCATGCCGCCGTCCTCGAGCGAGCCCGCGGGGTACACGGTGCCGCACGCGGCGTTATTGAGATTTTCAACTCGAAATAATTGCAGCAGCTTCGGGTCGGAAAAGGCGTCACACATGGGATTGGACAACGAGGCCCCCAACGTGGCGAGAAGCGCAGGCACGGCAACAGACAGCATGATAACCCCTTCCTTCTTGCGGAAAACGCCCAAGACATGTCGTCAGCACCGCATTATATCTGCTTGCACAGGGGGAAAGTCGAACGAGCGGATTTAACCGTGCAGGATCCGTGAACCCGCCCCACAATCGGGCGTAACGGGCTTTTCGGGCTCACCTTCACGCCCCTGCTCCTGCCCGAAGTGCGCATGCCATGGCCCGCCAGAGCCAATAGAGGCAAATACCCGCACATACTCCCGGCTTTCCGATAAACCGCAATGTGAAGCGGCAAAGCAGTGCGTGCCCGGAACAGGTCTTCGCATGCGGGGCCGCCAGGTTAAACTTGTGCGCCTCGCCGTGCCGTGCCGAAGAAGCGGCGCGCGCTCACCGCGGTATGGGTATGAGCTGCGAAAAGTCGTCGCCCTCGACGATGCGAGCGTCGGAAGGCGCGACGAACGTGAACTGCGCGAGGTTCAGCGCGGGGTTCAGCGCGATGTCCGTCATGAACGACTTGAAAATGACGCGGCCGCGCCGGTCAAAGGCCTGTGCCAGCACGGGCAACCCCGTATCTTTCGCAAAGCACAGGTTCCATTTTACAGGCTCGAGGACGTCATCGCCGGGCGTGCGGACGTCGGCCTCGATAACGTAACACGAAATGGCGTTGAAAGCGCGGTCGCCAAGCAGCCGCACGTCGCAGTCCTCGTGCAGGGCTTTGAACAGGGCGTCACCGCCCACGGCAAGGTCCTTCTCGGCGGGTTTGTGACGCATGACGGTCTTCTGGAACAGCATGTTGGTCATGATATTCGCGACGGCCCCGTCAAATACACCCAATGCCTCAACGGGCAACGCTGCGGTCGGGCTGACGGATGGCGCGGTGATGTCGCCGCCCAGGTCCACGCGGAACAGCCGTTTGCCTTCGTGCTTCTTGTAGGCGAAGGGTCCCGAGGCCTGGACGGGCAGCGCCATGTCTGCAATGTCCAATTGAACGGCGATATTCAGGACGCCGCGCGCCGATTGCAGCGATTCCCACGCTGTGACGATCTGGTTCTCGGCGGCCATAAGCGGGTCAGGGGCGGCTTCCTGGGCGATGGCTGGCGTGGCGAGCACCATCGCCAGCAACATCAACAGGTGCTTCATACGCATACGCTATCCCTCAATGTCGTGGCTGTCTTCGGATAGTGTGCCATATTTCCTCATGGCGCGCCAAGCCTCTGTCAGAATTCTAATCGCCGGATAATGAAGCCCTCGCGGGTGGGATCTTGTTGTCTCCACAAAGACAAGAACGAACTCACACGGAGACACAGGGAACACGAAGATTGAATCCTCCGAAACAGAATGAGACAGGAGGCATCAGTGTGGATTGCGCGGTGGTGCTTCATCGAGAGACGGGTCCCGGGCTCTTGGACACAGTGTACGAAGCGGTTCGCGCGCGCGATTTGGAGGCCCGGGGTCTGCGCGCGGCACGTCGGGTTCCCATCCCCATCGAGCTTCGCGGCATCCGGTTCGACGAAGGATTTGGTGCAGACCTCAGCGTGGAGGATGCCATTCTTGTGGAACTCAGATCCGCGGAGAAGGTCACGAAAGCGCACCATAAGCAGGTGTTGACCTATCTGCGGTTGACGGGTATCAGACTCGGCATCTACTCGACTTCGGCGAGGTTTTGATAAGGGACGGCGTTCCCCGCATCATAAACGGAGACGTCGAATAGATTCCGCTTC
>DAOLNV010000020.1:0-13839 GCA_035416745.1 Candidatus Hydrogenedentota bacterium
TCGCTTCAGGGATGTCCTTGCTTCGACACCGCCGTCTGGCCTGGCTCTCCGGAGACGTTCGTCAGCGACGATTTGCCTCGTGGTCTATCGATAGGTATTTTATGGGCGCGGACCTTGTGCGGCCGGGTTTGTATGGACCGGATAATTCAAACAGGCCCCAAGACTCTTATTTCGAGGGAGGAGAATCCATGCGTGAATGGGTGTTTTGCTGTTGCGTGGCGGCGCTGGCCGCCGGGTGCGCGACGACCAACGAGCTTCCGGGTGTGCAACGCGCGCTCGACGCGGGGCCTGACGCCTTCTTGAACAAAGCAGTGGTGGGGCCGCAGGGGGACGGCACGTTCGTAGTGCCCACCACACAAGTCCTGAATCCCGCGGGCAAGACGGTCGAGTTTCCAGGACGGCCCGTGGATATTGCGGTACACCCGGACGGGCGGCTGCTGGCCATCAAAAACCGCGGCGATGTGGTGTTCTTTGATGCCGTCGAGCGCAGCATCGCGCAGACGCTCTCCATGCCCAAAGGGGGCAGCGCCTATTGCGGGATCGCGTGGACCAATGACGGGAGTTGTGTATGGACTACCGCGGCTGAGGCGGCTATTCACTGCGCCACGCGGGGGGAGAATGGCGAATTCGCGTGGGTGAAGACAGTTGAGCTGCCGGGCCCGGATGGCAAAGGCGAATCGGCCCCGGGCGGGTTTGCCTTGGACGAGGCGAAAGGCGTCATTTATGTGGCGTTGAGCCGGAATAACAGTGTCGGTGTAGTCGATATTGCCTCGGGGAAGGTGTCGGCGGAGTTTCCGGTGGGTATCGCGCCGTACGACGTTGTGCTGCTTGGAGACAAAGCCTATGTCACCAACTGGGGCGGGCGGCGTCCCGGGCCGGACGACATCACGGGGCCCACGTCGGGCAGCCGGGCGGTGGTGAATGCGGCGGGTATCGCGTCGACGGGAACCGTGTCCGTAATCGACTTGGCTTCGGGAAGCGTCACGCGCGAGATCGAGGTCGATTTGCATCCCTGCGGGATGGCGATGTCACCGGACGGTTCGCGGCTGTACGTTGCCAACGCAAACAGTGACACGATCAGCGTGATCGACACGGCGCG
This sequence comes from Candidatus Hydrogenedentota bacterium, assembly GCA_035416745.1. Lineage (NCBI taxonomy): Bacteria > Pseudomonadati > Candidatus Hydrogenedentota > Candidatus Hydrogenedentota bacterium. Next base: position 1,100 of record DAOLNV010000020.1, read on the forward strand.
CGACGCAGTGACGGATTCATGGCTCGCCCGGCCGTCCCCCGAACTGCCTTTTGGCAGCGCCCCCAATGCGATAGCCGTTTCGGACGATGGCGCCTCGTTGTACGTGGCGCTGGGAGGCAACAACTGTATCGCGGTGATGAGCGCACACAACGGCCGAGCACGGGGCCTCATTCCTGCCGGGTGGTATCCCGGCGCGGTTGCGTTTGCGCAAGAAGGCGCATTGCTGTGCGTGGCGAATACCAAAGGCGTGGGGAGCCTTCACCGGGAAGCCAACGCTTCGCGAAAAGAAGGCATGCATGGCAAGGACTGGCAAGGCTTCAATTCGCACGACCACATGGGGTCGGTCACGGTTGTGGAGACGCCGAATGCGGCGATGCTCAATGCGTACACCCAGCAGGCGGCGGTTTCCATGCGCCTGCCGCATATGCTCCGCGGCGCGGACAAAGGAGCGGGGGCGCAGCGGACCGTGGCGATTCCTGAACGGCCGGGGGATGTGTCGGCCATCAAGCATGTGCTGTATATCATCAAGGAGAACCGCACCTACGACCAGGTTTTCGGCGACATGCCGCAGGGTAACGGCGAGCCGGCGCTCTGCCAGTTCGGCCGCGAGGTCACGCCCAACCATCACGCGCTGGCAGAGGAATTCGTGCTGCTCGACAATTTCTACTGCAACGGAGTTCTGAGTGCGGACGGTCACCAGTGGACCAACGAGGGCTATGTCACGGACTATCTCGAGAAAGCGTTTGGCGGGTTTCCACGGAGTTACCCGTATGACGGCGACGACGCACTGGCGTACGCGTCATCGGGCTTCATCTGGGACCATGTGCTGGCGGCAGGCCTGACGTTCCGCAATTACGGGGAGATGGTGAAGGCCCAGATCACTCCGGGGACCGCAACCTGGACCGATATCTACCAGGGTTACCTGAACGGGACCGACCGGGTGAAGGTCACCGCTCGTACGGAGGTGAACGGGCTCGAGAGCTACATCTGCCCCGCGTTCATCGGGTTTCCGGGCAAGATGCAGGATGTGTACCGCGCGCGTGAGTTTCTCAAGGAATTTCATGCCTGCGAAGAAAAGGGGGAGTGGTACAACTTCGTGATCATGCTCTTGCCCAACGATCACACGGTGGGGACGCGCGAGGGCTATCCCACTCCGCGGGCCGCTGTCGCGGATAACGATCTCGCGCTGGGGCAAATCGTCGAGGCCATAAGCCGCAGCCAGTTCTGGCCCCAGACGGCGATTTTCGTGGTGGAAGACGATCCACAGGCGGGATTGGACCACGTGGACGGGCACCGCACCGTGGCGCTGTGCATCAGCCCGTATACCCGGCGGGCGGAAGTTGTCAGCGCGCACTACAACCAGAACAGCATGCTCCGCACCATCGAGTTGATTATGGGATTGCCGCCTATGAACCAGTTTGACATGGCGGCGAACCCCATGTACGAGTGTTTCAGCGACACGCCGGACACCGCGCCTTACACCTGCCGCCCCAATCAGATCCCGCTGGATGAAATGAACCCGAAAGTGGCGTCGTTGCGGGGCAAACAGTTGTACTACGCGAAGAAATCCATGGAGATGCCCCTGGACGACATCGATCGTGCGGAAGAGGACTTGTTCAACCGGATCATCTGGCATTCGGTGAAGGGATACGACGTACCCTATCCAAGACTCGCGCGTCGAGACACTGCCCGCGCGGCCATGTGGGGCGCGCCGGATATCGAAGCGGAGAATGATTGAGGAGAACGAGAGACTCGAAGGGAGAACCGGTGCCGGGAAGAACAGGCTTTACGTTGATTGAACTACTGGTCGTTATCGCCATTATCGGCATTCTTGCGGCGATTCTATTGCCCGCGTTGAGCCGGGCCCGCGAGGCGGCCCGCAGGGCGTCGTGCGCAAACAATCTCAAACAGCTCGGCTTGTCGCTGTTCATGTACGCGAATGAGCATCAGGGCCGCTTCCCGCACCGTCAGGTCCGGAAGGTGACGGGAGCGTTGAGCCCCGAAATGATGTTCAACGGTCCCGCGATGATGCCCGAATACGTCAGCGACGTGAACGTGGTGTGGTGCCCGTCGTGGAACGCGCCGCCGGACATTCTCGAGCGGTACGACGTGGGCAAAGGCAACGGCGACGGCATTATCCAGCCCGAGGAGGTTGGCCAGGAGCCCTATCACTACACGGGGTGGCTGCTCATGGAAGACGTGAACATACTTGGGCCGCTGGTGGGGGTCGAGGGGACGGGGCTCAACGGGCGCCACGAGGAACCCGAGTACCTGTTAACGCCATGGGGCGAACTCGCCCGGGCCAACGTCGATACGGGCGGCGCCGCCAGCGACGATGACTTCAAGGTTTGCGCCGCATTCAGCGGCACGCAGGTTGGGGGCGGCGACACGTATTACCGCTTGCGCGAAGGCATCGAGCGGCTCATGATCACCGACATCAACAATTCCGCGGCAAGTTCGGCCGCCAGCAGCGCCGTTCCGCTCATGTGGGACCATTGCACGACGAAGGTCATCGACTTCTCGCACGCCCCGGGCGGCGGTAACGTGCTCTATCTCGACGGACACGTCGAATTCCTGCTCTATCCCAACGAAAGGTTCCCCTTCACCGAGGACAGCGCCCGGACTCTCGGCCGCTATGGCAAGCCGTTCGACGGGTTTTAGGGGGGGGCCCGGCGCTTCGGCAAGCCGCACAGGCACACGCATGGGAACCGCTTGCGCATATAGCGTCTTATAAGGTGTATACGACCTATAGATAGCAAGCCCGTTCTGGCCGAGGCGGCGGGTGCCGTGAGCTCTCGCCTGCCGTTGTCGCATTTCCGTGTGGGGTCTATAATGCCCCGCGCAAGAGAAGGGTCCATTCCATTCTCAGGAGCACTGCCATGAGAACCCTCGTCTGCCTGTCTCAGATAGTCTTGTCCGGTTTTCTAGTCTCATTCGCGGCGCAGGGCGCCGTTTCCCTGAAAGGAACCCAGGAAATGGAAAGCGTGCCGCATGGGCAGTGGCGTTTTGGCGGCGAGATTGGCAAGCGCATCGATGCGAACATCGAGAACTGGCTATTGCGTGCGCCCGGCGCCAATCCCGGGCTCATCGAGATGTTTCACCGGCGGGACCGTCACTGGCCGTATGCGGAGCCGGTGCCGTGGGCGGGGGAGTTCGCGGGGAAATACCTGATCGCGGCGGTCCAGGCGGTGCGGATGACCGGCGACCCGCGGGTGAAACCGTTCGTACAGGAGTTCGTGGATGCATTGGTTGCGAGCCAGGCCGAGGACGGTTATCTCGGGCCGTGGCGCGAGAACGACCGGCTCTTGGGTCATTGGGACCTGTGGGGACACTACCACTGCATGCTGGGCCTCTTGATGTGGTACGACGAGACCGGCGACCAGAACGCCTACGCCTGCGCCATTCGCGCTGCGGACCGCATCTGTGAGACGTATCACCCCGGGGGCCGGAGGCCCATCGAGGCGGGCACGCCGATGATCAATCTTTCGGTAGTGCACGTCATGGCGCTTATGTACGAGCGAACGGGCGAACAGCGGTACTGGGACCTGATACAGATGATTGTCGAAGACATGGAGAAGGACGGTGACTGGCTGCGCGAGGGGGCGAAGGGAACGCCCTATTTCAAGCTGCCGGGCGGTGGCACGCGGTGGGAAAGCATTCATATCGTGCAGGGAATTGTGGAACTGTACCGAATCACGGGCGAGGAACGGTACAAGACCGCCGCCCTGAATCTCTGGGAAAGTATCCGCGACTTTGACCGGCACCCGTCGGGGGCGTTCTCGACCAACGAACAGGCCTTCGGCTCGGTATACGAGCGGGGCTCGATCGAGACTTGCTGTTCGGTGGCCTGGGAAGCCTTGACGATAGATATTCTCAAGCTTACGGGCGAGCCGAAGGTGGCGGATGAACTCGAGCTGACCACGTGGAACCAGGTTCTCGCGGCGCAGCACCCCTCGGGCAACTGGTGGACCTATGACACGCCCCTGGACGGCATTCGCGCGCCTTCCTATCACCAGATCAATTTCCAGTACCGGCCGGGGACGCCGGAGTTGAACTGCTGTTCGGTGAATGCGCCGAGGGGCCTGGGGATGCTCAGCGAATGGGCTGCGATGCGGGATGAGAACAGCGTGGTTGTCAATTTTTACGGTCCCTGCTCGTTCGAGGTGCCACTGTCCGATGGCAAACGCGTCAAGATCACGGAAGAGACCGACTATCCCCTAGGCGGAAAGGTCGCGCTTCTGTTTGAGTGCGATGAGCCGGCCGAATTCGGCCTTCGATTGCGTATCCCCGAGCATATGCCTGCAGTCAATATGGATTCCAACCGGCCGTATGCGGGGCCGTGGCCTCCCACGCCGGGAACGTACCTCAACCTGCAGGGGTCTTGGGCCAACGGCGACCGGATCAACATCGAGTTTGATATGGCCACGCGCGTGTGGGCCGGGAAAGGATCCCGGTACGGTCGCGCGGCGGTCTATCGCGGGCCTCTGCTGCTGGCGTTTGACGCGTTCTACAACGATATCGAGTCGGCGGACATGAAACCGATTGACGTAGCGGCCGTCGAGTTGGCGCCTGTTCGCGTTATGCCCCCGGATTCGCTTGTGCGGCATGCTCCCATCGGTCTTTGGAAGGTGAATACGGCGGGGGCAGAACCGGTTGTGCTGTGCGATTTTGCGAGCGCGGGCGCCCACGGCACCGATTATGTGTCGTGGCTTCTGGCGGTTAACGTGCCGCCAGTCCGCGCGCGGTTGGAGCTTCCGCGAGATGGCGAGAAAGGCACACCCGGCCCGGTGCTGCTCAGGTGGTCTACACAGGGGGCTCAGGGTGTGATTTGCGAGGCCGTCATGGCTAAGGATGCCGGGTTCAACGACGTAGTTGCCCGGGTTCCGGACCTGAGCGCCAACTACACCATCGTGGACGAGGCGGTGCGCGCGCCAGGGACGTACTACTGGAAAGTCCTGTCAGTCAGCGGCGAAAAACAGGCCGAGAACGAAGAAGGTCCGCGGTCTTTTACGGTCGATCCTGCCGCGAACAGGTCATTTTTCAGCATCGGGGACGATGGCCTGTTGTTCTCCGCGCCCCTGGACGGAAAGGGCGCCCCGGATTTCGGGCGTCTCGAGCACGAGGAGAATGTGGAACCCGCGCCAGAGCGTAACGGCAATACGGGAGGGGCCGTATTCTTCAATGGGGTCGACGCGGGACTTCGATACGAGTTGCCGTTCTTCCCGGAGAGGGACTATACGTTTTACGCGTGGGTGTATCCGGAGAGTCTGCCGGTGGGGTCGATCCAACAGATCTTCTCGGGCTGGTGCCAGGGAATGGATGATCCTCTTCGGGTGACCTTGCGTGACAACGGCGTGTGCGCGGGCATCGAAGCGGGTCAGGCCTGCGCAACGCCGGTTGTACCCTTGACCAATGCGACATGGGTGCATGTGGCGGCGGTCAAGGCGGGGCCTGTCTTGCAGTTGTATGTTAACGGGAAAGAGGCAGCAACGGCGAACGTGCCCGAGCGCATCACAACCCGGAGCACGCTGGTTGGAATCGGTTTCAATCCGAAGTTCAGCGGGGGAGAATACTTCAAGGGCCGGATAGACGGCGCGGCTTTCTATGCGAGCGCCCTTTCCGCGGAGCGAATCCTGAGGCTCTACGAACATGGCGAGTGAGGCGTTTGAGCCTGGACTTTCCAGGAGCGGCGAAATCTGGTGGAACCGCGATTCTTGATATGCCGGCCGTTTTAGATAGGGGAGTCAGGGGGTTTATCGGGGGGGCAAGAATCCGACAAGCGCAAAACCCTCCGCAACCGCGTGCGGGGAAAACGGGTGATTGCCGCGCCGGGCAGTGACGTCCAGGCACGGGCTATGTCCTCCATTTCTTGCCTGAGATACGCCGCCGATTTTTGTTGATGACATCGGGCTGGTGCTTTGGGTACTATGATAAGTGCCAATTGTACTACTGATTGTAGTCAATTGCTGGAGGAGCAATGCGCCATACTTAGGGCTGTGGAGATGCGCGGCTCGGCAAGAGGGCGCCTTCTGCGAGGCGTGTTTGGGGGCGATACACCCCCACGCAGGAAGAATTGATAGCATGGAAAGCTCGCGAAACGCCGCAACGTCATGGCAGCGTCCCCGGATTGGGTGGTCGGTGGTTGTGTTTGTCGTCTTGGGAACGTTGTTCGAGTTTGGCTCGATCTATGCCGACGATTTCTTTCCGTCCCCCCATAAAGTTGGCAACTTTCTAAGCCTTGCTTCCGGTATCTTCATGGCGTTGGCATTGCTGACCATCACGCGCCGCCTGGCCGAGGACCGTGTCTCGCGCGGCATCATCCTGGTGGCGGCCTCGCTGTTCGTTTTTTCGAAAGTCCTTGCCTGCACGGTGGAATACAAGGGGCTGCGCGGCGTTCCTGTATTCGGGCGCGACGGATTCGGGCATGATATCCTCGAAGACTATACCTATACGATCGCCCTGGTCATGATCTTGTTCGGTTTTATCCGTTCCGCGCTCGAGGCCAACAAGGCCCGCTACACGTTCGGCCTTCAGAACGTGGCGTTGAAACGCGAGGTGGAGCAGCGTGCCGAAGTCGAACGCGCGCTGCGTGCCAGCGAGGCTCTCTACCGGGACCTCGTGGATACGGTCCCTGACGTTGTTTGGCGGGTCGACAGAACAGGCACGTTCACCTTTGTCAGTCCTTCGGTCGATACAGCCTTCGGTATATCTCCGGACAATGTTGTGGGCAAACGGCTGGGAGATGTGTTTCCGAAGGACGTCGCGGAACGGACACAAGCCTCGATTGCCCAGCGGGTGAGCGGCGAATCCTGGGAAGCGGGGCAGGGATTCCAATTCAACTACGTGCGGCCCGATGGTGGGGTGCGGAGCTTCGAGTCCCTGAGCGCCCCCGTATATGATTCCGACGGGCGGGTCGTGGAGATTCAGGGCGTCTCACGTGACATCACGGCCTATATCGAGGCGAATGAGGCGCTTGCGGCGAGCGAGGAAAAATATCGGGTCTTTGTCGAAAACAGCCCCCTGGTGATGGCACGCGTTAACCGCGATATGAAATATGTTTTCGTCAATCGAGCCTATCTTGAGGCCGTCAGGCTCACCCAGGAAGCGGTCGTCGGCAAAGGTCCGGAGGTTATCGAAGGCGTCATGCATCCCGACGATTTTCCGGTGATTGTAGGCTATGTCAAAGAGGCACTCGAGAGCCAAGAACGCCGTACCACCGAGGTTCGGATGATGGATGCAGAGGGCCGTTGGCGCTGGTTCTTGCATCTTGTTTACCCGTGGTACGAACCGAACGGCCGGCTGGGCGGAATCGAAACGCTTGCGCGCGATGTGACCGAACGGAGACTGGCGGAAGAGGCTCTGCGGAAAAGCGAGGAAACCGCCCGGGCGCTTCTGAACGCGACGAGCGACCATGTCGGTCTGATTGACCATGAAGGGCGCTTGCTTGCCTTGAACGAGCACCTGGCTGGCAGCTTTGGGAAATCCCCTTCGGACCTGGTGGGAGCGGATATCCGCGAGCTTCTGAACGGGGAAACTGCCGTAACGCGTTGGCGGAATATGCGGGCTGTGCTTCGAACGGGGCGTCCGCTTCGTTTCAGTGACGAATACAAGGGGCGCCATTTCGAGCACTGCTTCTATCCCGTGGGCGACGAGAACGGGGAGTTCACGAGGCTGGCGTTCTATTCACGCGATATGACCGATTCGCTGCGTAAAGAAGAGGAGCGGGTCCGGCTTGCCAAGGCGATCGAACAGGCGCCGGACTCGGTGATCGTGACCGGAACCGACGGCGTCATCCAGTACGTGAACCCGGGTTTCGAACGAAACACGGGCTACACGCGTCAGGAAGTTGCCGGTCAAACCACGCGTTTCCTTCGTTCGACCGAGCATGCTGAGAGCTTTTACAGAACCATCGAGGATACGATTTCTCGCGGGGCGATATGGTCCGGAAGACTGGTAAGCCGCCGCAAGGGCGGGAGTCTGTTCGAGTCGGACGCCACGATTTCGCCGGTCCATAACGACGCGGGGGTAATCATCAATCACGTATGGTTGATACATGATGTATCCACTGAGGTGAGTCTGGAGCGGCAGTTGCTTCAGGCCCAGAAAATGGAGGCCGTCGGCACGCTTGCGGGGGGTATTGCCCACGATTTCAACAACATTCTCTCACTCATACTCGGGCACAGCGAGCTTCTCCTCGAAGCCATTCCCGACAACGAAATAGCACGCTTCAACGTGCGGCAGATCACGAGGGCGGGCAATCGCGGCGCCGAGCTTGTCAAACAGATCCTCACCTTCAGCCGCCAGGTCGAGCGCCGTTGTGAGCTGTGCAATGTGGGGACTATCCTGAAAGAGGCCCTTCGGTTTCTTGCCGCCTCCCTTCCTGCAACCGTCGAAATCCAGCAGCACATCGAGGACGAGACCGGGGCTGTCATGGCCGACCCGATACAGATCTACCAGGTGGTGATGAATCTATGCACGAACGCCTATCAAGCGATGGGTACCGAAGGCGGAATTCTGGAACTGGGCGTGGACGAAGTGGAGATTGGCCGCGACTTTCAGGCGGACGTAGGGTCTCCGGGGCCGGGAAAATATGTACGGCTGACCGTTTCCGACACCGGGACAGGCATTGATCCGGCTGTCATAGGCCGTATGTTCGAACCGTTCTACTCGACCAAGAAACCCAGCCAGGGGACAGGTCTCGGGCTGTCAACAGTGCACGGGATCGTGACAGGTTATGGGGGCGCGGTGCGGGTTCACAGCGCGGTAGGAGAAGGGTCGGTTTTCGAGGTGTTCTTGCCCCAAGTGGAAGCCGGTATTCCCCTGGAAGCGGCTCCGGAGGAATTCCTGGTTGGGGGTTCCGAGCGGATCTTGTTTGTGGACGATGACGCCGATTTAACCCAGATGGCAGGCATGCTGCTGCACCATCTCGGATACACGGTCGAAACATTCAGCAACAGCATGGCGGCCTTCGAGGCCTTCTCCTCCAGCCCGGAGAGCTTTGATCTGGCCATTGTGGACCAGATCATGCCCCACCTCATGGGGGTCGAGCTGGCCAAGCGCATGCTGCAGAGGCGTCCGGGATTCCCCGTGTTCTTGCTTACCGGATACAGCGAAGGCATAACGCCGGAGCAGGCGCGCGATCTGGGGATCCGTGAGTTCATCATGAAACCATTTTCTTCCCGGGAACTGGGGACTCTTATCCGCAAGGCGCTGGATGGCGTGGACGCGCAGCGTAACTGAACATGCGGTGAGGCGCTATACCAGCCGTGTGAACAGGCGCGCCGCGTTGCCTCCGCACAGGGTGAGCTTCTCGACGTCCGACAAATCTCCCAGTGCTATACGGCCCACCTCGAACGCGAAATCGAACATGGGATAATCCGAGCCATACAGGACCTTTCGCAGGCCTACCTGCTTGGCCAGACGTTGGAGGGCTTTTCGCCATGCCGCGGAACCCGCGACGTCGAGGTAGAGGTTGTCGATCACGCCAGCGAGAGAAATCATGTCGGGAGGCGGCGACCAGGTGTTCCATGTGCATGCGTGGGCTACGATGAAGGGCACGTTCGGATACCGCTGGGTTGTGCCCTTCCAATCGTCTTCGCCGTGGGCGTGTACAAGCACGGGTAATGCGTGTTCGTTGGCGTACTCGAGGGCTTCGGAGTATCCGGCGTCGTGTAGCGGTTTTCCGTGGAGGCCGCAGTGGAATTTCAGCCCGACGAAGTTTACGGCTTTTTCGAAACAGCGTTCGATTTCGCCTGCGGTGTCCTGTGGATAATTGGGGTTTATTACGCAGTAACCGTATAGGAAATCAAGGTATTTGCGGATGATGTGAGCGGTTTGCTCGTTGCCGAGGCGCGTCTCGCCGTGAATGGCCGTAAAGCTGCTGCCGACCACTTTGTGCACGGCGCAACGGTGCATCGAGTTTACGATATCCTCCGGCCGACTGACCGGCGACGAGGTGGTCTCCCAGGACCCGTAGTGGGCGTGCACGTCGATCACGACGCCTTTGGGCCAGTTCGCGGGGTCGCGGCGGAGCAGGTCCGTGGCGGGATGTGAGTTGATGCGCAACAGACGGTGGGCGTTATGCCAGCTCGCCGCGGTTTGCTCGGCTTGGGTAAGACCGCTGCGGCAAAGTTGGAACACGCGGTTCTCACCCGCGCACTGAGGCATGCCCGTGCCGAAAAGGATGCGGCCGGCCAGCCCTTCGCGCGCCATGAGCTGATACGCGTCAGGCAAAACGAAGGCGTGGCATTCGAGGTTGAGATTGGGGGCTGTCCGCAGCGCGGCATACAGATTCCGCGTGTCGCCCACCGAGACGCCTATCAACGCGACATCCAGACTGGGGAAGCGGCGGCAGATATCCAGCACATCGTTCCACGGGATCGGCGACTGGCTCCAGTGGTGCTCTCCGAAATCGAGCAACACGGGCATGCCGGCCTGTTCGAGTTGATTCAGGAGGGGGCCGGTACACCATGCCCCGAGACTGTAGTGGCCATGTTTGGGCGTAAAGCGCACTGCCCGCACCCCTGCTGAGCGGGCGCGCTCAACCCACCCCTTGGGTTCGGGCAGGTCGCCGAACGCGGGGGGCGCCATCACCCAGCAGGGGAAGAGATTCTGGTGTCCCCGGAGTTGTTCGATAAGCAGCGCGTTGCCGTACTCGGCGTCGGCCTCAAGCGCGATGGCGTGGCAGACCAGTGCCTCGTCGATGCGCAGGCGCCGCATTTCTTCGAGGAGGTCGCCGGGGGTGTCAAACGGCGCGCCTGCGGGCAACGCCGTGCGGCCGAGAGTGACGTTCAGGTCGAAGAGGGGCATAGCGGCGCGCGTTACTCCTTTGGTTTCGCCGGGGGGACCGTCCAATGCGTGCCGGCAACGTGAGTGATGGCGTCGTCCATAGTGAAATAATAGATGGTGAAGATCTCGCCGGGTGATTTCTCGATGCTGATGGGATAGCCCAGATCGGAGCCGAAGGGGGCGGCATCGTTGCGCAAGACGATGATGTTCTCGGTATCCCACGTGTGGCCGCCGTCCGTGCTCAAGGCGGCGCGGATGCCCATGGGTTCCTGACGGTAACCATACGTGCACAGCATCCGCCCGTCGTGCAGCGGAATGAGGTTGGCGGGGTAGCCCCACATGCCGGTTTCGACGGCCGGGGACCATGTAATGCCGCGGTCTTTGCTGATAGACAGGCGCAAGAATCCGCCTTCGGGGGGTTCCGAGCGCATCATGGCGATCACTTCGCCGTCAGCGTTCTCGCACAGGGCCGTCTCGTTAAACCGCACCGTGCCAGCGGGATCCGCCGCCAGGGGAAGGAACCACCAGGTGCCGCCGTTATCCGCCGACCGCAAGATAAACGTGCGCGTGGCGGTATCTTCCTTAAGCTCGCCATAGATGGCATGCAGGAGGGTGCCGTTGGAAAGCCGCACGTACGAGGAGGAGTTGTAAGTCATCAAGGACCGGTGTGCGGGGAGCTGGAGTTCCTGTTTCTGCCAAGTTTTGCCGCCGTCATCGCTGCGGCGCGAGTAAGCCCCCTGCAGGTATGCCACAACACCCGGACGGACATCGCGCACGGTGATGTCCTGTTTTTCGAATTCTTCACGCTGTTCGGCGGGCACTTCGCGCCAGCCGTAGGCGCGGGCGTCAGCGAGGGAGCCGTCTTCATTTCGCATGCAGGCGCCGATAGGGTTTTCGCCCTCGCAGGGTTCCCAGGTATAGCCTTGGTCGCGCGAGATGTACCGCGCCGACCCGCCGGTGTTGTCGATATGCGACCGTCGTGTGCGCGTGCCGAAAGACGTGAACAAAGCGCGGTCATCCATCCGTACGAGGCTTGGAAAACACGCGTAGACGCCCGGCTCCTTGTAGACGACCACGTCCTGGGCTTGCGCGTATCTTGGTGGCAGGGGGGGCGGCTCGCCCAATGCCGCGTACCGCACGTCCGCGTAAACGGCCTCCGATTGGGCGGCACTGCTGCACGAGCCGAACATGACGCAGTTGCGGCCCGAATAGGCGGGCACGGTAAACTTACCAGTACCGTCGAGTACCATCTCGCCGTCAACCCACACGAAGAAATCGGCGTTGCGAATGGCCAGGCGGTAGGTGTGGAAATCGGAGGTGGTATCCATCTCGTGGCGGATTTCCCCGTCCTGCTCGAGGTATGTCGATAGATAACCCGGGTAGAGCGTGATAGAGGTCTCGTGTGTACCGTCCGAGGCGTGGAGGAAAGCGCCCGAGCGGCTGGTGTTGTTTATGAGCTTGATGCGGCCTTCGACAACGGCCCCGTCTTCCGGACGCGCGCGCCACGCGAAGGTATAGAAGTGCAGACTGCCGTTCTCCGTGCCGCTATCGATGATGCGCAGCCCTTCGTTCTCGAGCGTGTATTCGGTGTTGGCGCCGATGTTTTCGCGCCAGCTGGGCATCGAAGCCATGGGCGTGCATGTGCCGTCGTAGATGCCGTCCCACTCGAATTCGCCGTTCGGCGGCCCCGTTTCGCCCGCGAATGCCATGTACGCGGGAAATGCGAAGACAATGAACGCCACAGACATAAACGTTGGTATTGCCGTGTTCTTCACCCCAAACTCCCTTATTGTACGGACTGGTCCTCAAATCATAGTGACGGCACGCAAGCACTGCAAACTTGTCGGAAAGAGCGCAATCAAGACAAACCGCGGCAACGCTCAGGGCGCCGAGGAGCGCAGACGTGATGTTCCGCGCCTTCAGTTTGGGCTGCTGTCTTTCGCCCGCAACGG
>DAOLNV010000020.1:13939-72623 GCA_035416745.1 Candidatus Hydrogenedentota bacterium
TGAACAGGGTTGCGAGGCCTGCCCATCGCCGTCTTCTCCTTGACTCCTTCTTTGGAGTACTCTAATGTTGGTTTGCAGAGACTTTTCTGGGCTGAGGCGCACAGGCTCCGCGATTTCCGGGGTTTGGTGCGCCGCGAGCGTGGCGCAGCAGTTTGCGACAACTTCCGGGCGGCGCCCGGTGCAAAAGGAGACAATCATGGCATTTACTCTTCCTTCGCTTCCGTTCGACAAGAGCGCGCTGGAACCGATCATCAGCGCAGAGACCCTCGAATACCACTACGGCAAGCATCACCAGGCCTACGTGAACAACCTGAACGGGCTTGCGGAAGGCAAGCCCGAGGCGAACATGGCTCTCGAGGACATCATCATGAAAGCCGAGGGCGGGGTGTTCAACAATGCGGCCCAAGTGTGGAACCACACGTTCTACTGGAACTGCTTGAAACCCGGCGGAGGGGGGAAACCTTCCGGCAAGGTGGCAAAGGCTATCGACCGGGATTTCGGGTCGTTCGACGCGTTCAAGGAAGAATTCAGCGGGGCGGCGGGCAAGTTGTTCGGATCGGGCTGGGCGTGGCTGGTGATGGACGGCGGCAAGCTCAAGATCGTGCAGACCTCCAATGCGGACCTGCCCATGAAGCACAAGCAGACCGCCCTGTTGACGATCGATGTATGGGAGCACGCCTACTACATCGACTACCGCAATGCGCGGCCCAAGTATATCGCAGCGGTCATCGATAACCTTCTCAACTGGGATTTTGCCGAGCAGAATATGGCCCAATCCTGATTGCGGGCGCTGAAAACGGGGCCATTGCCAAGCGAGTCCGCAAAAGACGGAAGAGCGTGTGGCGTGGCCCCGTTCTTTCCCACGGCACGGACGGGAGCGGCGTTCGGGACAGACCACGCGGTTCTGTTTCGCAAAACGTTGGGCTAGTTCTTGTTTTCGCTTTTCGGCGGAGGGAAGGCCGGGGTCGCCTGGAGGTGAGAGAAGGGGGCCGCCATGGAACTGGGACGTATCGAAGAGTATTACTTTGACGGCCGGCGGTACGACGCGGAGAACGGCGATTACGCGCTGGACATCCCGTTCTATGTCGAGCGTGCGAAGCGTTCCGGCGGACCCGTGCTCGAGATCGGATGCGGTACGGGTCGCGTGACGTTGCCCATTGCGCGCGAGGGGCTCGAGATCGTCGGGCTGGATATTGCGCCGGCTATGCTCGCGCGCCTTGGTGACAAGGCAGCAAAAGAGGGCCTCGAGATTCCCCTCGTCGAGGCCGATTGCCGGCATTTTTCGCTCGATCGCCTGTTCGAGCTGATTATCTGTCCGTTCAGCGCCATGCAACACATGCATGATCGCGCGTCGCTCGAGGCGTTTCTGGACCGTGTGCGCGCTCATCTGACGCCGGGAGCTCCGTTCATTTTTGATGTGTTCAACCCGAACGTGGAAGTTCTTGCGCGGGGGGCGGGCGAGCGCTTCCCCGTTTTCACGTACACCGAAGAAGAGTCCGGCCAGGAAATCTTCGTCGAGGAAGCGACTGATTACGACGATGCGGCGCAGGTATCCCACATCACCTGGTATTGTACGGGCGGCGGCAGTGACGAGGTCCGCGAGGAGGAAATCCATCTGCGGTGTTTCTACCCCCAGGAATTGGACATGCTTCTTTACTATAACCGGTTTGAGATTCTGGTGAAACTGGGCACATTCTCCGGAGAGCCGTTCGCATCCGGACTGGGCAGGCAGATTGTCGTGTGCCGTCCGGTCTGATGCGCCCCGGAATGCGCATACCGCGTTAGAAACGGGGGGGATGAATGTCCTCTAAACGAAGGAGCAGCCATGGATCTTTCTGCAAACGAACTGAAGCCGTTGCTTAAGAACGAGCGTTTTCCTCATTCGGAAGCCTACGACCCGGTCTGGGTATTGGAAAACGAAATGGGTCCCAGCGCCTTGTGGCTGGCGGAGTGGCTCAGCGAGGAGATGACCCTCGAACCCGGGATGCGCGTTCTCGATATGGGATGTGGCAAGGCCCTCTCTTCCGTATTCCTGGCGCGCGAATTCGGCGTGCAGGTCTGGGCAAACGACCTTTGGATACCCGCGGCCGAGAACTGGCAGCGCATACGCGAAGCCGGCGTGGACGACAAAGTCTATCCCATCCACGCGGAAGCGCATGCCCTGCCCTATGCCGAAGACTTCTTCGACGCCATTGTCTCAATCGATGCGTACCATTACTTCGGCACGGATGACGTCTATCTCAGCTATTTCTCGAAATTTCTCCGGTCGGGCGGCCAATTGGGCATCGTGGTTCCGGCGCTGATGAAAGAGTTCAAAAATGGTTTACCTGATTACCTCACGCGCGAGCAGTCCAATGGCAGGCGTTGGTGGAGTCCCGCGGAGTGTTGTTCTTTTCACACTTGCGCCTGGTGGGAGAAACACTGGAAACAGACCGAGCTCGTCGATATCGAGTTGGCCGACACATTGCTGGAGGGCTGGCGCGATTGGCTGCAGTTCGAGGAGGCCAAGAGCGCCGCGGGCATCAACCGCTGGCCCGAAGAAGCGGAAGTCCTGCGCGCCGACGAAGGCCGGTATTTCGGTTTCGTGCGGCTCGTGGCGCGAAAGCGCGAATCCTCCTGAGCATCGCGTTGCAGCGTCAGCTGCGTCGTACGCACGGACTCTTTTGGACGGGGGGAGGAAGTGGGCCCTGTGAGAAGAACATCCGACCGGGTCGTACACTGAAAAACGGGCACCGAAGGGGTCGAACATGCCCGTTCCCCCAGATCCGGAACGGCCCGCTGTCGTCACGCCGGCCGGAAGGAACAGGGCCCGCACTCCCCTCATTCCTGTTTTTGGCGATTGCCGGATTCCGCTTCTTCAGGCGCGGCGGGCCGAATCTTGATGTTGCGGTACTCGATGGCGCCGCCGTAGTCCTGCAACGCAATATGGCCTTTCGGCGCCCGTCCCCAGTTGCCTTGCCCGTAGGCGGTCATGAAAAACCTGCTGGTCTTCACGTGGGCCCGCCAGGTCTCGCTGTCGACCTCGTATTGGAGCAGTTTCTCGCCATTGAGCCAGTGTTCCACGTGCGCGCCCCGCGCAACGATGCGCGTCTGGTTCCACTGACCCAGCGGGCGGGTCGCGTCCCTTGACGGCGCGAATACCGCGTAGCAGGCGCCCGCGGACGCCAGAGGATTCAGCCCGTCCATGTGCCCGGCGTTGTCCAGGACCTGAAACTCCGCGCCGGATTCCCAGACGTTGTCGCAATCCTCGGTAGCGCGGTACATTATCCCGCTGTTGCCCCCCGGAGTCATCTTCCACTCCAGCGACAGCTCGAAGTCGCCGTATTGATTGACGGTGACAATATCGCCCGTAGACTCGCCCTCGCCATGGCGCGACAGAAGCGAACCGTTCTCAACCTTCCAACTGTCGGGCATCGCCGCTGCCTTGAAACCGCGCCATCCCGCCGTGCTATGGCCGTCAAAGAGCAGAATCCACCCCGCATGTTTCTCCTCGGCGGTCAGCGTGTTCGGCTCGTTCGTGGACGCAGTCCCCACTGTACTAAGCGATATCAGGACCCAGGCGCCCAGAAAGACTCGAAACTTTTCCCCACGAAGCTGCTCTATCATCTGGTTTCTCCGCCTCGAGGCGTTGCGCCGCCCCGGCAGTATCCAAAACAGACAACTCGCGAAGAAGAATACCACGAGCGGCGCAGAGCAAGGGATGAGGCACGCTGGCGCGAAGCAGGGGAGTCCGAGGAGCTCTGAAGCGTGCGGTTCTTTGGGAAGCCCGTCAGGGGCGCCAGGGAGCCGCTGTAATCCTCAGTTCACGCGGAGCGGCCCATGCGGGCGAAGGCCGCACTAAAGCGCCTGCACGACAGCGCGCCGATTCTCTTCTCACAAACAGATAGGCATCAACGATGTGTCCTTTTGGTTTCCGGGGCCGTCCGGGTCCTTCCGCTGTGCTCATCTGCCGTACGCACTAGAATAAAGTTCATAGTTATGTCAATTAATTCCTTTTGTTTCGCATCGTCTCTCGGGTCAAACCCGAAACCGCTCCTTTGACGCACCTTCAGCTCCCTGCTAGACTTGCCACGAATCGGGCCAATCGCCGCTCACCCGGTTCTTGTTGGACAACCGGAAAGGAGCCAATCGTTGCGCGCGGTCATTCAACGCGTCTCCGAGGCATTGGTCACGGTCGATGGCCGCGTGACCGGCCAAATCGGCAAAGGGCTTCTTCTGCTGCTTGGCGTGGGCCATGAAGACACGGAGGACGACGCCCGCCTGATGGCCGAAAAGGTCGTGGGCTTGCGCTGTTTTGCTGACGCCGAAAGCAAGTTCAACCTTTCGGTGGTCGAGGTTGGCGGCGCGATTCTCGCCATTTCCCAGTTCACCTTGTTCGGCGACTGCCGCAAGGGCCGGAGGCCCTCGTTTTCCGATGCGGCGCGCCCTGAACCCGCGACCGTACTATACGAAGGGGTGGTCCAACGCCTGCGCGAGAAAGGCCTCACCGTTGAGACCGGGGAATTCGGCGCCCACATGAGCGTCCATCTTGTCAACGACGGCCCGGTAACGCTTCTCATCGATACCAAGAAACTGTTTTGACGGAAGCCATGCTGGAGGGACCCACGTGCGCATCGCCCTGGCAGGAACCGGACCGTTAGGGGCCGCGCTCCTGAGCGCGCTGCTCGATTCGACCCACGAAGTCACGGCCTTGTTGCGCAACGGGCGGGCCGCCACCGCGTTCCAGCGCTTGGTATTGCCTCGTCTTGCCTCGGCATTCGCGCCGGAATCGAGTCTGTTAGGCATGGCGCGCCGCGCGAAGATCCCGTCGTTCTACATAGACGCGATGGACGAGCCCGAACTCGCCCCTTTGCGCCCGCTCGGGCTCGAACTCATCCTTGTCGGCGGATTCAGCGTCATCTTCAAGAAACCCTTGCTGGAACTCCCCGCGATAGGCTGCGTGAACTGCCATTCATCGCTCTTGCCGAAACATCGGGGTCCTAATCCATTCACGGCCGTGCTTCTCGCGGGCGACGCGCATTCCGGCGTGACGTTTCACGTCATGACCGAGGGCATTGATTCGGGCGATATCCTGTTCCAGCAGCCCTTTCCCATCGACGACACCGATACCGGCGGCTCGGTCTACAACAAGGCGTGCGCCACGGCAGGAGCGCTCGTTCTCGACGTGCTGGATGCCATTGAACGCGACGGACTGCGCGGCACGCCCCAGGACGAAAGCCAGGCCACCTACGACAAGCGGCTGCGCAAGGAAGAACTGTATCTTGACTGGACGCGGCCCGCCCGGGAACTCGACCGTCTCGTGCGCGCTTGCATGCCGTTCTCGCTGGCGCGCTTCCCCCATCGCGGACGGACGGTCTATGTCTCGCGCACAAGCTGGGACAATGAGCCCTCCATAGCGCCGCCCGGAACCATTACGCGCGCGGCGCACCCCGTACGGATCGCAACAGGACATGGCCATTTGGTCATCGAGCTCGCCCATACGGCAAACGTATTCGCAGGATTATGGCCAAACCTCTACAAGCGCCCGCGCGCCGGGGAAAGGCTCGCGTGACGTGGCCATCAGACCCATCTCTATCATCGTTCCCGCGTTCAACCAGCTCGAATACTGCCGGCAGTGCATCCAATCGATTCATCTGCACACCGCGCGGCCGTATCGTCTGATCCTCGTTGACAACGGCTCTACCGACGGCGTCTCCGAGTTTTTCGATGGTGTCCCCGGCGCAATGGTGGTCCATTCCAATACCAACCTCGGATTTGCCGGCGGCGTCAATCTGGGACTTGCCCGCGCGGAAGGCGACGTGGTGCTGCTCAACAGCGACACCATCGTTCCAATGGGATGGCTGGCCGTTCTCCGGCGGGCGTTGCTTCGTGACGGCGATATCGGCATGACCGGCCCGATGAGCAACTGCGTTTCGGGTCCGCAACACATTCCAGGACTCGAATTCACCTCTCTCGACGACATCAACGCCTTCGCTGCCACATGCGCGACTCAGAACGCGGGTCAGTACCAGGACGTGGACCGTCTCGTGGGGTTCTGCCTGCTCATCCGGGAGGAGGCCCTCAAGAAGGTAGGTTTGTTTGACGAATCGTTCGGGAGCGGCAATTTCGAAGACGACGATTACTGCCTGCGGGCGCGCCAGGCCGGATACCGGTTGCGCATCGCCCGCGACGCCTTTGTCTTTCACTACGGCAGCCGCACTTTTCTCGGAATGGGCATCGCCGGAGAGCGTTGGAATGAACTGATGACAACCAACCGGCGGAACTTCGTCCGAAAATGGGCTATTGAGCCGCCCGAACGCAGTGACGCGGTGCAACAATCCCAGCGATTGAATGCCCGCGCCCGCGAGGCACTCGAAACCGGTGATTTCGCTGAGGCGCTGGCGTTGCTGCGGCAGGCTATCGAGGTTTGCCCCTGGTGGGAGGTGAACTTCAACGATTTAGGCGTTATGCTGTGGCGGTTGGACCGGCATGAGGACGCGTACGGCCAGTTCGTGCGGGCGGTCCGGCTCAATGCCGCCTTCAACGACGCCAGAGAAAACCTGCGACAGGCCGCCGAATCGCTCGGCAAAATGGGCGAGGCGCGCGCGGTCCTCGGAGAAGCGGACCGTTAACGCGCGTTCTCAGCGGGGAGATACTAGAGGGCATGGAAATCGAAATCCGCGAGTATCGTCCGGAAGACGAGGCGCAGTGGATGCGCGCGCACGCCATTATCATGAGCATCTCGCATGCGTGGAACTACACTATTCAACAACGGCCCGTATACGAACGCCCCTCGACTTGTCTGGTGGCGGTTGCGGGCGAAACCATCGTTGGCCTTACCGATATCGAATACGACACGGAGCCCGGCGAGATCTGCTACCAGAAAGACAGCCTCGGCGGCTATGTCCTCGAGTTCGGACGCCTCCCCGAGTACGCCGGCAACCGGATCGGCACGAAGCTCATCGGCGCGTCCATCGAGGAGTCCAAGAAGAAGGGGATTCACCGCCTCGAATACTGGACCCAGGACCGCAACGCGGCCCGCTATTACGCCCGTATCGGCATGAACGAGATCGGCAGGCATTACCGATTCCGGATGAAGCCGACCGCGGAAATCGAGGACATTCTCGGGAAGAAGTACATCGGCATTGAGTATATCTACGCTTGCTGCCTCGTGGAAGAATGGCCTCTCGTGAAACAGAAGTACGAAATCATCGAGAAACACCCGCTCGAACCGCACCTGTGCATCGGCTACGAGATACGTTTTTGACAGGCCCGTAGAGGAATCTGCGGCGCATAGTCGCTTTCTTGGAATAGGCGCCCGCCCCATGCCGGTTATCTATTGGAAGGCTGTATGTTGAACAGCCGGGAGAACATCCCGTGAGAACGCATCTTGTTATGGTCATGTTGCCGTTGCTGGCGCTCGCCTGCGGGGCGGCCAGAGAGGCACAGCCGCCTGGCGAGACGGCCCATGAATCTGATATCACTGGAGAACAATCCATGAACTCCACTCCTGAAAGCCCCGAGAAGGTCGAGAGATCCGATGACGAATGGCGCGAACAGTTGACGCCGGAGCAATTCTGCGTGGTCCGCCAGAAGGGCACCGAACGAGCGTTTACCGGCGAGTACTGGGACAACAAGAAGGAAGGCGTCTACAGATGCGTGGGTTGCGGCATGCCGCTATTCAGTTCCGACGCCAAATTCGACTCGGGAACAGGCTGGCCGAGCTTCTTCAAGCCCATCGAGGAAACGAACATCGCTGAAGAGAGCGATACGAGCCTCGGCATGACCCGCACCGAGGTCCTGTGCGCCAGGTGCGACGCCCATCTCGGGCATGTGTTCGAGGACGGGCCAAAGCCCACCGGTCTGCGCTATTGCATCAATTCCGCGGCGTTGAAATTTGAGGAAGAGAAGAAATAGCGCTGTCTTATGCCGGCTCAGTAAGCGCCGTACTTCTCGACCCAGTCCATGATGCGCCGGTAACGGTCGAAGGTCACCTCCGGCGGAACCGAATGGTCGGAATGATAGATATAGCCGTACCCCTCTTTCGCGGCGGCTATCTTGTCGCGAATCTCCTCCTCGCATTCTTTCTCGGAAGCGCTCATCTTCCGAACGTCAATGTTGCCGAAAAAAGTCAGGCGGGCGCCAAGCCTTGGTTTCAGGTTGCGCACATCGAAACCCGCCGAGGCTTGTAGCGGCTGAATGACCTCGAGGCCGCATTCGATGAGGTCTTCCAGATAAGCTTCACAATTGCCGCAGGAATGCATCCAGAAGGAGATGTTATTCGCAAGCAGACAATTGCCCATGCGTATCGAAGCATCCATAAACAGGTCGACGATGTCCCAACCGAAATACTCGCCCGGGTCGGTGTTCCGCGGCATGCCCTGTGATTGCCATTCGGCGAGAGTGTCTTCCCAGAGCGCGTCGCACCGCGGAATCCGGTCGATGGGCTGCCGGTTGATGGCGTTACGTACACGGGTCAGTCCATCCATGACAGTGGTTATCCTTTTCTTCAACAATGGCGGAAGAAATGCCGGAAGGGTCCAAACTGTTTATAATTGGCGTATTATACCGCACGAGAATATAGTAGAGTCCGGGTGTTCCGCGGTGAAGGCCGCTCAGGTTGGCAGGGATATACTTGTATGGCGGAGTGGGGACTTGGAATGATGAAACGACGCACTTTTCTGGGCGCAGCAGCCGCTTCGTTTGTGGTTGCGGGAACGGCGGGGGCGCAGGTGTCGCAGAAATCGGGTGGAGGGTCGGATGTCATGAATGCCGGATTTGCACGCGTGGATATTACGCCGCCTGTCGGAACCACCATGATGGGGTTCGGAGGCCGCGACATGGAACACGGCTGCACAGGTACCCATGACCCCATATTCACGCGCGCCCTGTATCTCGAACATGGGGGAGAGGCCGTCCTGATCATGGGTTATGATCTGTGTTTTCTGGGCCGGGAGGACGCCGACCGGTTCAAGGGCGCTATCGGACGGGTCATGGAAATCGCGCCCCAACAGATCTTCCTCAACACCTCGCACAACCATGTGGGACCCAAGGCCGGCACGTGGTACTCGGCGGGGTACGAGTCCCCTGACCGCGACTACCTCAACCAGCTCGAGCGGGCCACGGTAAACGCCGCCGCCGCCGCGCGCGGGAACGCCCGGCCCGCGGCCATGCGCGCCGGCGTCACAACCTCCAGGCTTCCGGTACACCGGCGCCGGCGAATGCCAGACGGTTCCATCGAGAACCGGCCCAATCCTGCCGGACGCGCCTATGACAAGCTTCCCATCGTATTCTTGGAGGATGCCTCGGGCCAGCCCATATGCCTGCTGTTCTCGATAGCGTGCCATCCTTCGATGATGAGCGGGTGGGAGATCTCGGCCGAGTATCCGGGCGCCGCCATGGACAAACTGGACGCGCATTTTGGCAAGACCTGCAGCCTGTTTCTCCAGGGCGTGGGTGGCGATGCCAAACCTTTGGTGATCGGCCGCGGCACCGACGCTTGGATTCCCGGAACCTGGGAGCTGATGGACGAAGCGGGCGCCATCGTGGCAGGCGAAGTCATCGCGGCTCTCGAAAAGGGGCTCGAACCCGTCACGCCAAGGCTAGCCTCGGCTTCCGAAGAAATGCGCTGGGCCCTCGAGCCCGCCCCCGGAAAGGAGTTCTTCGAGGCGATCATCGCCAAGACACCCGATGACAACAAGGCCAAGGACGTGCAGTTCATGTGGGCGCGCAAGACGCTCGAGGACATCGAAAAAGGGCGGCCTCTGCCGACGGAGGTGCCGCTGTCATTGCACGGCATCGGCTTGGGCGAGGGGCTGCGGATCGCCGGCATCGAGGGCGAGGCTTTGCACGGTTGGGGTTATTTCATCGAGGACTTCTACAAGAGTGGTCTCACCATTCCGCTCGGATATACCGATGGCCAGGGCATGTACTTGCCAACCACTGAACAGCTTCCCGAGGGCGGATACGAGGTCGTTAGTTTCTGGGAGTATGGCTATCCTTCGCGTTTGGCCCCCGGCATGGAAGATGCCGTAACAAAGGCCCTCGCCGCTCTCCGGGAACGGGGCATCGTGTGACGCGTCGGCGAAACATGTCATTGAAGCGGCTTCGGAGTCAGCGCATAGCGGGGCCGGTTTTCCAATCCGCCATGTGTCATCTTCGGCGACCATGCCGGCCGGGGCGTCTTGTGGGTGTTTGTCATGAAGGCATGGTTTTTTACGGCATATTCTGTGCACGCCCGCGGTTACCTTTGGAGAATGCTGGTCGCGGAGGAACGTGCACTTGAGCGCGGGTAATCCGGTCAAGAACGTCCTTAAGCGTGGCGTCAAGTATTGCGCGGCGACCGTGGGGAACTTCGTGCCCGCCCGTCGCGGATGCTCTCGCATCCTCGCCTATCACAGCATCGGCTACCGAGAGCATGAGACGAACGTCACGCCCGAGGGTTTCCGCGCCCAGATGGCGTGGCTGGCAAAGAATCACTCAGTCATCAGTCTCGCTGAGGCAGCCGAGGGAACCGAAGGCGTAGCCGTAACATTCGACGTTGGCTTCCGCGACAATTGGACGAATGCCGCGCCTGTGCTTCAGCGTTTTTCCATCCCTGCAACCGTCTTTATCCTGGCGGGCGGAATGGGCAAAATGCTTCCAGACGACAGAGACCCTCTGACAAGCGTGCTGCTCACGTGGGATGAAGTGAAGCGGCTGCAAGAGGCGGGTATCGAGATAGGCGCCCATTCCCTTACGGGCACCCGCTTGGCGGAGCTTTCCGAAAGCGGCCAGCGTCGCGAGATCGGCAAATGCGCGCGACTCATTCAAAAGCAATTGGGGGACCCGCCACGGGCGTTCTCATATCCCTACGGTTCGGTCCTCGACTACAACGAGATGTCCAAGATTCTTATTGCGGAGTTCGGATTCAAGATCGGCGTGACGAACCGGTACGGCGTCAACTACCCTGACTGTGACCCTCTCGAATTGCGGCGCATTTGCATCGACTCAACAGACACGTTGGAGCGTTTTGCGGACAAGGTGACGGGGCGGCTGGACGCTCTTATGGTGATCGATACGAAGGCTGGGGCTTACGCGCGGCGCCTGCTCAACCGCGTATTGCGAACCGGTTGAACGGTGAGGCTGTGTGGTAGAGAATTGCCGCAGGTGGCGGCTCGAGCGCTGGCTCTCTGCCCCGAAACGGGGAAGAATCTATTTACGAAGTCATGAATTTTACGCTATCTGCACGACACCCAGAGGTTCGTTTCTTCCCCATGCAGTTCTTGGCGCCGGCTTGTATCCATTTAGAAATAAATGTCTTATGGAAGTATCCCTTCCTTGCGCACCCGGTTGGGCTATGCTATACTCCATTCTGATGTATTAGCTGCAACAACTATCCTTACAGGGGCTTCCGGATGGCTGATATTCTAAGCCAGGAAGAAGTAGATCTTCTGCTTAGCGCTGTAGCTGAGGGGGATGTGGAGGTGCCTTCCGAGGAGGAACGGCCTGTCCCGGATGTCCGCGACACCACCGTCTACGACTTCCGGCGTCCCGAACGCGTCTCGAAGGAACAACTGAAAGGTCTGCAAAGCCTTTTCGAGAACTTCGCCCGTGAACTCAGCATCATGATACCCCCGTTCTTGCGCACAGTCGTTCGGGTCGATTTGGTTTCGATCGATCAGCTGACCTACGACGAGTTTATCCTCTCCGTTTCCCGGCCCACGGCCCTATCGGTCGTCAACATGAATCCGCTTGAGGGGAATTGCGTCATCGAACTGAGTCCTCCGCTTGTGTTTCCCATTGTTGACCGGATATTGGGTGGGAAGGGGCTGCCCCTCTCGGAACCGCGGGAGCTTACGGAGATCGAAAACCGCATTGTGCATCGAATCGTGCTTATGATTCTCGACAGCCTGACGCGTTCGTGGGAACAGCTTGTTGAATTCAAGCTTAGTGTCGAAACGCAAGAGAGCGATCCCCTGCTTGTCCAGATTGTGGCGGGCAGCGAAATGACGATTCTTGCGGGGTATGAAGTGCATATTGGTGAAGCGGTCGGGACCATGAATATGTGCATACCGCTTTTGGTGCTGAACCCGGTTTTTGACCAGATTACGCAACAGACGCGCTTTATCCGGCGGCTGAATCCGGCAGTTGCTGCGCAGACCCGGGCCCAGATCACGCGGATTGTGCGAAAGGCGCTGGCCCCCGTGGACTCGATTCTCGGCCGGGCGCGTATGAATCTGGATGATGTGATGCGACTGCGTGTTGGAGACGTTGTACAGTTGGATTCCCGTGTCGAGGAACCTATCGACGTGGAAGTTGGTGGCAATGTGCGGTTCAAGGCCCACCCGGGGCGCCGCAGCGAACAAAGCGCCGTGCAAATCAGCGCCGTGATTCGTGAAGACTAGCGAGGGAATCGAGTGATGAATGCTGCCGCCGCGATACTGTTTGCGGAAGGGTTCGTGAGGGGGTTTTGCGATGTAATCGGCGCCATGCTCTCATCCAAGCCGTCGTTTCGGGCGAATCCCCCCGAAAGCGCTACTCTTGGGGCCGTGCAGGACGCCCTTTCCGAAACGCCCTTGGCTATAGAGTGCGCTGTTGTCGGCGGGGGGGCAATTGTGGTGCTTATTGCGGTCGAGGATGCGCGCCGGATGGTGTCTGCCGTGATGGGCGAAGAGCCTCGAAAAGGGGCCGGCCTGCCCGATGACGAAGCGGGTGCGATGAAAGAAATTTTCGACCCCTGCATGGGAGGAGGGGCCGGCCATTTCAAAGAGAAGTATGGCGCGGCGATCGAACTGGATCCGGCGGAAGTTCGTTTGGCGGCCGCGGAACAGGCCGCCGCAATACTGCAGGTGTTGGGAAGCGGGGCAACGGTGACGCGCTTCAGCTACGATGTGCCCGAGACCGTGGAAGGCGGCGCGGCGGCGGTGCTGTTTTCCCAAACGCTCGAGAGGGCTATCCCGCCTCAAGCGTTGGGTGCTGACGGAGCGGAACGCGAGGTACTGGGCATCGTGCAAGAACGTTTTGGGATGCCGGACGCCGCCGAAGGGGTTTCTTCCGGCGCATCTCGCGATCTTCCCGGCAATCTCAATATGATTCTCGATATTGCCCTTACGGTCACCGTGCGGCTGGGGCGCATCGAAATGCCGTTGGGGAGGGTGCTGGAACTGGGGCCGGGTTCCATCATCCAAGTGGGCCACTCCGTCGATGAGCCCGTGGAACTGCTGGTAAACAACAAGCTGATCGCCCGCGGCGATGTCGTTGTCGTGGAAGAAAAATTCGGATTGCGCATCACGGAGATTGTGAGTCCAACCGAACGCATCGAAAGCCTGCGGTGAACGCCCAAAACCACGAGAGGCAGCTCTGGGAACGGTGGAAGAGACATCGCGACGAGGACGCGCGGCAGGAACTCATTGTTCGTCATATGCGTGTCGTGCGGTATATCGCGGGGCGCATGGCCATTCATGTTCCGTCTAGCGTTGATATCGGCGACCTTATCGGATGGGGGGCCTTGGGGTTGCTCGATGCGGTCGAGAAATTTGACTACACTCAGGACATCAAGTTCTCGACCTATGCGTCCATTCGGGTACGCGGCGCAATCATAGACCAGATCCGCTCGCTCGATTGGGCGCCGCGCTCGCTTCGAATGATGGCGCGCAAGATTGGCGCCGCAAAAGAGAAATTGCGGCACGAACGAGGCCGCGAACCCTCTCATGACGATGTTGGGGAGGAGTTGGGCATCGACGCGGAGCAGGTGGAGGACGTACAGATGCAACTCCAGACCGCTCATATACTTTCGCTGGACGATTACCTGCCGGTCGAGGAAGGCTCCGATACGCGGAAAGTCGATGTCACTTCCGATGATGACATGCCCACGCCCGAGTCGGTGGCGTTGACCCGTGAGCGCCAACAGCTCCTGGTTGACGCCATCCTGGCACTCCCGGAACAAATGCAAAAAGTGTTAAACTTATACTACTATGAGGAGTTGACGCTAAAAGAGATAGGCGTCGTCATGGAAGTGTCGGAATCGCGGGTGTGCCAAATCCACAGTGCGGCCATGAAGAAGCTGCGCAAGATCGTACGGCAGCAGGAGGTGGAGGATGCCTCAACCAGTCGATCTACAAACCGAGATGGCTCGGATCGCAGCGGCTGAACGGATTCAGCAGATTACCGATCGAATGTCGCTGGCTGCCCAACAGCGGGTTTCTGAGTCTGCCCAAGAGGAGCGTGTACGCGATGAAACCCAGGTTCGGCACAGCAACGAATCCGAACACAAGGGTATCGAGCGCGACGGGCGCAGGCGCAACCCGTTTTCAGGACGCCGCCAGCGCCGTTCGAAAGAGCTGGACCCAGAAGGCTCGTTGTCAGACGGCGCCTCCGAGCAGAAGCGCATGCCGGAGGAGGGCGGTCAACATCTCGATCTGAAAGTGTGAGAGTGCCCGGCGGCATGGATTGCATGGACGACTCTGGTGTCTCCGAGAGCGATACGGACGGGGATAATGGTGCTTACGACGGCAGGGCGGGCGCAAGATGCTTAGACTAGTCAACAGCGCGTCCTACGGGGCGGCGGTTTTGCTTGCGTTTCTGGCGGCGGCGCTTTTCGTAACGTTGGTCGTGGCCTACGCGTTGCGCTTCCGCGGGCGTCGAACGAATCTCTCGAAGACGCGCGCACCTCAAAACGACATCATTAACACGATGATCATGTTTCAGACTATGCGCGATATCCTCGAACAGCAGAAGGATGTTGCGCGTCAACTCAACGTCAGTCTCGGTAAGAAGGTCAAGTACATCAAGACCGTTGTCGAGACGGCGGCCGCTGACCTGCGGGAGATGCGCGAGACGGCGCGCCGCGTCGCCGTCGAACTTGCCGAAACCAAAGCGGAACTGGCCGCCGTTCAGGCCCGGTTGGGGCAGAGGGGAGGCACGCCATCCGGAGAGGACGCCGGACGAGCAGATATCGGGGCGATGCCGTTGTCTTCCGCCGAGGAACACCAGGTATCCGCGCACGAACAGACCCTCGAGGCCAGTAGCCGTCCCGTGTTAGAAGAGCCGCCCGACACCGGGCTGGATCATTGGGTAGGATTGGATTTCGGAGAAGTTCCTGAGGAACCGGAGAGTGAGCCCGCGGAAACGCCGCCTGAGACTCCTGAACATGCTGAGGCCGCGCGCAATGCGTTTCGTGCGCTGTTGAACCTCGATACGGCGCCGGGCGAACCCAAAACCGTTTCCGCGGACTCCGAAAAGAACAACGGCAAAGGGCGCTCGAGCGCGGCGCCCTTGAAAAAGCGCGTCTACGAATACAACGACGCGGGTATGAGCGTGTCTGAAATCGCTCGTGAGCTGGGTCTTGGCAAAGGCGAGGTGCGGCTCATTCTGAATCTGCGCAAAGACCGGGGTGAGTGAGATGGCAGGTCCCGGGGGGGGCGTCCAGCCTTTTGTGGTGCCTTTGGCATCGTTGACAAGCTTTCCCGGCGGGTTGCGTGCAGGGCAGACGTTTCAAGCCTTGGTCCAGGGGCAGGCTGGAAATCTTTCGGTCGTGGTGGGGGGCACGCGCGTGCCTGTCGGCGACATTCCCCAGCTCACGCCTGGCCAGGTTGTGAACGGAGAAATCGTGCGCGCGGCGGCGGGGCTTCAGATCCGCCTGAGTCCCCAACCGGTCACGACACCGCAAGATGCGGCGGCGGCGGCTTCGCTGCCCCAGGTGCTTGCGCGCGTCCTGGAGAGCCTTTCAGCTTTGGGCGCCGCGGAAGACGCCGCTCGCGTCGTGCATCCCTCGATGCCTGCAAATGAGGCGGCGGTCAGGAGCGTGCTTTCTCTGTTTCTGTCCGATGCACGGACCGGCGCCGAGCTGGAACTGCTCGAAGGTCTCCTGAGTGGCGCCGCCCAAACTGGGGCCCTCACGCAGCAGCTTGCGGACCGGTTCGGACTTCTCGTGTCCACTTTCGTTCTTGCAGGCGAGCGTGATTGGCGCGCAGTGCTGGAGCAGTGGCGGCGCGGCGGACGGACGCTCGAAGGCCGGCTGGCTCTCGCCGCGCAATCAGGCCGTCTTGACGAGATTCTCGCCGAAGCCAGCGATGATTTGCGAGGCCTCCTCATGCGGGTACGCCACGATGCGGCGATTGCCCGTTATCTGCGTGGGCAGGGGCGTCTCAGGGATTTTCAGGAGACTGCGGACCGGGTACTGGACAGACTGGCGGGGGCCGCCCTGCAAAATCTGAGGAGCCTCGAGCAGCCCTATTTTTTCGTGGAAGTGCCCTTTCTCGAAGACACCGGGCTCGAGCGTTTGCAGCTGCATTTCATGAGCGGGCGGGGGGCCGCGGGCAAGCGGTTTGATCCCCGCAATGCCATGGTTGCCATTGACGTGTCTTTGTCGCAGCTGGGCGACCTGTGGATCGTCCTGCGAATTGCCGCGGGTGAGTGCTCGTGTGTGGTACGCGCAGCCAGCGCCGAGTCCCTGGATGTTTTACGAGGCGAGAAAGCCGGTTTGGTTGAATCCCTCGCCGCGGCGGGGTATCCCGGCGCGCAGGTGCGGTTCGGGCTCTGGGAAGGAGACCGTTTGCGCGAATTAGGCCAGTTCATGCGGCAATATGCCGGTGTTGACGTGAGGGCGTGACCATGAAACGGCCGGGTGACAAGCGGCGCAGAGCGGCCGCAATCCGATACGATGCCGAACAACACGCCGCGCCGCGTGTCGTAGCGAAGGGCGCGGGGCTGCTCGCCGAGCGCATTATTGAAATCGCCCGGGAAAGCGGCGTGTATATACACGAAGATCCCGATTTGGCGGCGGTATTGTCGCGCCTTGATGTTGACACCGAGATACCGGAAGAACTCTATCGAGCGGTCGCCGAGATTCTCGCGTTCGTGTACCGGCTGAATCGGCGCATGGCAAAATAAGAGCCCCGTACCCTCTTGATTGGTCAGGGAATACGTTTACGCGGCCGAGCCACTTCCACCATTTGCGCGCGCCGCGTCCAGCGCGGCCTGCAGTCTCTCGGGCTCTTGCGAACCGATTATGTAACGCTGGTCATGTGTCTCGATCAGCACGCCGCGGTTTCCACGGCAATTGAGGAACCGGCACGATTGCCGTTCGAAGCGCCCGAAACGAATCCCCCACCCTCCGGCATCGCGAAGCGGCCGGTAGTCCACCACTCGCGAATGGTTGATCTCATGCACTGCAATATGCTTGCGATATATGGGAAAGAAGCGGCCGAACTGCACAGTGAGCCGGTTTCCGGCGATTGTTGTGCGCATGCTCAGGATGTTCAACACGAGCAAAGCCCCGGCTGCCGCCAGGAGCGGTATCCAGCATGCCTCGACAATGCCCAGGTCCTCCTCCCAGGCCGTGAAGGCAACGACGGCCGCGACAATTGTCCCGGCTATCGCAATCAATACTGCCGCATAGGCAAACCAGTGAAATCCTTGTTTTTCCTCGAAGTGCGAAGGGTCCATGAGATGCTACTCCCTTGCGTGGGAACAGACTCCCCACATGCCTATCTTCTACTACACTCGATTCCATTCGAAATTCGCGGTGTGCGCCGATGACTCGACTTCTCTTTGCGCCGGCCCGCCTGCTTTGTCTTTGGACGGTCTCGGGAGCGGCCTTCTCGAAAGAAGAAAGCGGCCGCGCCACCTGTGGCGGGGCCGCAGCCGTTGACATATCTGCGAGACACTACTCGAGAGAGTCAAAAACACCCTGGAATTCGGTCTTCACCTGCAACTGTTCCTGCCGTTCCGCGAGCATGAGGACCTTCTCTTCGTAGTCCTTGGTGCGCGACGCGATAATGGTTTCTTCTATGCTCTTCTGAACCTCTTGCGGCAACATGTCGCGGTATTCATAGACGGGCGGCCCGGCCAGTACCATGTTTTCGTAGGTCCCGATATGGGTGCCGTCCAAGGTCCGGTAAAACACGCTCCAGTTGCCGTTCATGACGCACTCGGCCCATTGCATCTCGGTGACGCCGAAGCGGTCTTTCACAGGGATACGCGCGAAGAAATACGTGCGGGTGCGGGCGATTTCGAGTTCATTCAGGAACAACGACGTGAATTGTTCGAGCGCTTCCGGAGTAACCCACTGAATATTCTTCAGATTCTCCTGAAGTTCCTTCAGCTTGGCCGTGCGCTCTTCCACGGAGAATTTCGCCGGAACCAGCGGCATTCCCTCTCGGAGAATGACCGTCAATCGCTCGGTGGCGTGTGTCAAGGCTTCCTTGGTCGTCACACGGCGCGCGTTCGATTCTTCGAGAGTTCCCACCAGTCCTTCCAGGCGGTCGACTTCGGCCCGCAGCCCGTTGTCGCGAGCTCGCACGATGGAGATCTGGTTGAGCAGTTCCTGATAATCCTCATCGGCCTCGGCATAGGCGTCGAGCTTGTCTTTCAGGTTGCTTTCAACAGTCGCGAGTTGTTCTTTGGCGGCGGTGAGAGCCTGTCCTGCTTGTTGAGCCTGCTCTTGAGCAGTCTTCACCTCAGCGTCCAAGTTTTTCTTCTGGTCCGTGAGACGGTTGATCTCGGCCACCAGTTCGTTTGGATCCTTGATCCCGCCAATCTCAGCTAACTGGTTCTCGATTTCCGCGAGCCGGTTGGCTTTTGGCCGCAAGCTGTTGAGCTCGTTCTTGGCCGCATCCATTTCCTGTTGCAGCGGATTGGTGCTCATTCCCAGCATCGGCTGGAGGGTGGGCCATAAGAAATATCCGGCTGCCAGGCCTACAACACCGGCCACCAGCGCGAGAATCACCGCCACCATGAGACTAATGCCGCCTTTGCGGACCACTTGGGGTGCTGGAGCCGGTTCGGGCATCGGCATTTGCGGGCCAAACTGCCCTGGCTGCGCAGGCATGCCGATCGGTTCCGGCGATTCGGTATGGAAGTCAGGTGCGGGTGTCGGCGACCCGAAACCGGAGCCCGCTCCGGGGGTAAATGCTCCCTCGTCGAAACCCAGCTCTTCTTCGTCGGCGCCGAACATGGGCGTTTCCATGGCTTGCGTGGGGGCGCCGGTGTCCGGAATGCCGTGCGGGGTTTCTGGCGAGCCGAAAGCGCTGTCAAACAGCGGGGTCTCCATATCGGTGTCCGGTCCGGGGCCGAGCTCCGGCGTCTCGGGCGTGAAATCGCTGTCGGCGGCGAGATCCTGGAACGCCGTCTCGGGTTGTGGCGTATCCAAGGCGCTGTCGGACGCCGAGGTGGGCGTGTCAAACGCGCTCGGAGACTCGAAGTCCGGAGGTCCCGCCTGGCCTCTTCCCGAAGGCACGGGTGTCTCGACGGGAATGTCGCTGATAGGGGGCAGACCGCTGGGCGTTCCCTTATCCAGATCGCCCCCCGAATCGGTCCCGTCTAGTGGTGGCAGGTTTGTGTCGGACGTGTCCGCGGTGGATTCGAAATCGCTTAACGGAGGAA
Source organism: Candidatus Hydrogenedentota bacterium (assembly GCA_035416745.1). NCBI lineage: Bacteria > Pseudomonadati > Candidatus Hydrogenedentota > Candidatus Hydrogenedentota bacterium. The sequence continues at coordinate 33,284 of DAOLNV010000020.1, forward strand.
GATTTCCCAGGCCGCTGTCACTTTCGAACCTGCCTTTGCCGGCGCCTTCTTCCTCTTGAGGAACGCCCTTGCCATTCTTCGGCTTGTCATCAGCCATTGGAAAAACCTCCGTTCGACCAGTTATCCGGTCAGGAACACAAAATCCTTCAGTTTTGCCATTCTATCACGGAGTAACACAGGTGTCAACAAATCCCCTTAATCTTTCGTTAGTCGATGTCCCCCAAAACCTTGGAGGGTAATGGAGATTACGGCATGCCCGTGGTCTTTGCAAGGGCCGCCGGGGGTGGACCCGAAATAAGAAATTCAAGTATTTCTCGATTTCGGCCGTCCCAGTAAAGTACCACCCCCCTTTTTTGCCGTTCTGTCCCCTCCCCAGCGGGGTCCCCCTTTTGCTCATGAAGGAGATTCTAAACCTTGGGCTGCTCTGGCGCAAATGCTTATGCTGCGTTTCACTTGGCTTGGCAGTCTGTGCTTCAAATACCACGAGAAAGCATCCTATCGGCCTCGGTCTTCAGTTCGGGAATAAGTACGATGGCTTTCTTGAAGAACTGTTCGGCTTGTTCGAATTGGCCCAACCGCAAACTGCACCGTCCCATTCCGAAGGCGGCCATTCCCACCAAGCCCTTCCTTTCTCCCTCGGGGCTTACAGAGAGCACACGTGCATAGTGCTCCATGGCCTGATCGGGCCGTATTTCCATTAGAATGTCGCCCAGCGATAAATGCGCATCGAGTTCGTCGTCCCAGAAGATGCTTTTGTCCAGGCCCTCGGCGTCCTTCTTCTCTTGGTAGAGCTGAATGACGCGTTCGAAATGTCTACGTGCGCCGGCGGGGTTGTCTAACAGGTCCTGGTACGTTGCGGCCAGATTGTAGTGAACGCGGATGGATGTGGGATTGTCTTTAAGCGTGGCAACATATAGCGTTTCATTGGTTCGCCAGTCGCTATTGCGTTCGACTGTCAGGGCAATCAGGACCAGGCAGCAGAGGTAGACAGCGGTGTAGCAGACATAGGGCATCGGTTTTGCCGAAAACGTCAACCCGGCGATCTCAAGCAACATCCAGAGCGCGCCCGCCAAGGGAACGTAAAGCCAATGCTCAGCCATCGGCGCGTTGAGCGGGATGATGCCCGAGATCGGAAACCATGTGATCAGAAACCAGGCGCCGGCCGCGGCGATGCGCGAATGACCCCTGACAACCGCCCCTATCGATACGGCCACAATTGCCAGGAGGATCAGGAGTCCCACGAGTCCCAACCAAGCTGGCGCGCCCGCAAGCGAACGTTCCATATGCAAGCCGGTGGGGACAAAAATGAGCTTTGTGTACATCGCCACCGCTTGGCCGGTTTCAAGCAGGCGGGCCGTGAGCCCCGCTGCTGGCGCCGCCGAATCGCTGCCGAAATTCAGAACCGTTGTGCGCAAAAACGCATAAACGATCAAAATAGCGGTCATGATGCCAATCGGCGGCAGACGGCCGATGCGGTCGCTTTTGGCCGGTTTCGTCCCATCGGCGCGCGGCGCCCAGACCAACAGCGGGAGGTATAGGAACGGCAGCACCAGGGCGGATTCTTTGCTCAGAACGGCCGCCACGAAGAACAATCCGCTCAGTATCATCCCCGCGACGCGTTTGCGGGGGCTGCCTTCCCAGAGCCCAAACCATAGTGCCGCGAACATGAAGAACGCCGCCATCGAATCGCCACGGCCGCTGATGTACGCGACCGCCTCCGTATGCAGGGGATGCACCACCCACAATAGCGGCACGGCCAGGAAGACAGACCGCGGCGCGCGCATTCGGCACAGAAGCGCCAACAGCCAGAGGGCGGCTCCCACGTGGAGAATGGTGCTGGTAAGATGAAAGGGAAATACAGCGGGTTGCGGTACGCCCGCTTCGGTCTTTCCGTCGAAAGCCCACGCGTAATCGGCCATAAACGAAACGGCGAGGAGCGGCCGGTAGAAATTGCCCTGTCCTCTGCCGAAGGCATGCAAGTCTTCACGAAAAAGTTGCCCGATTTTGGCGGGGTCCTGGACGTGCTTGTGGAGGAGTATTGATGAGGCATCGTCCCATACGAATTCGTTGGAAAAGGTATTCGTATAGGCGATAAACCCCGTGAGAACAATCGCTGCCGCTGTAAACCAACGGAATTGCAGTTCGTTTGCGGTTGCTTTCATAACGAGTTACCGTGTTTACGGCGCCGGTGGTTGTGTGGGGGAGACTATACCAGATCTGGTGTGGCGCTGTCGCCCCCGCAAGGGTTTCCGCAGCTGAGCGCTTTGGAAGGACTGGGGGCTGGATTCAAGAATTGGGGTTAGCATTCAAGATCGCGGCCCTGTTTCCGGGGCCGTACACCGCAAACTTGTCTTTGGTCTTGAGATACTCCAAGACCATCCCCCGCTTCTTCCCGATGATCCTGTGGAACTTGAGGCCCAGAAATTCTTCTCCCTCCATGACTTTAGGCCGTTCCGTCTTGCCCGTCGCCGGGATATAGACCTCCAGCAGCGCGTAGATCTCATCCTTTCCGTAACTAGGCTTCTCGAACTCGAACCAGCCGACAATCTTGACTATCGGGCGCTCCAACTGGATTTGGGCCCATTCGCGAAAGCGGGGCAGCTTGGTGTTGTCGGGTTCGATGACCTCGATCAGATCGCACAAGAGCAGAACCAGGTCTGTGTGCATGTTTTCGCGTGCGGCTTCGAGGCGGTCCTCGAGCCCGTTCGCCGTCAGCATCAAGCCTTTACGGTCCCACTCCGTTCCGCTGTGATTGTGTTGGGCGGTCTTCAGGTGCGTGATAAGCTGTTCCTTCAACTCGGGCGTTATGCCCGCTTCGAAGCTGGCGACGTCGTCAAGCGGCTTCAGCCCTTCCTGGATCTCGGCCGCGATCTCTTCGGGGAGCGGCTGGTTCGGCGGTGGAAGTTCTGGAAGAGGCGGAGGGACGACGCCGGACTTGTCCTGTCCGGAACACCCACTAATTGCTGCCAAACACAGGACGAGTCCCGTCAGCAGATGTATACTTTGACGCCTCATACTGCTAACCTCTGAGCGGGTACCCGTACGTTCGCCAGTCGCCATCGCTAGTCTTGGGAAAGCCCATGCAACGTGCAGCATGGGCTTTCAAGATACTTGTTTGGTTATAGTTCGCTCTTACGGCCCAGGGACTATGAACCGCTCATTCAGTTTCAGGTACTCCAGCTCCACGGCGCGATTATTGCCAAGAACGTTGACAAACCGCAAGCCGTAGAACTCGTCGCCCTTTCGCGCCCGTACACTTTCCATAGTGCCGGTTTCGGGCAAGGTTACCTGGAAAAACCACGTGGTCTCGCCGTCCATGGTGGTACTACCAGTGATTTTGACTTCTGGCCGGTTGAGCTGATCCTTCGCGAGCTGCCGGTATCGTGACAGCATGGTGCTCTCCGGTTCGAGAACCTCCAGCAGGTCGCACGCCATGAACACTACGTTATACATCTTGCGGTTGTTTGGGCCCTGCTCATAGCCTTTTGTAATGTCGCGCTCGAACATGTTTGCGACGCGTTTCAGGCCCTTTTGTCCGTAGTCCGTCCCGCTGTGCTTGTTCTTGGCGTTGAGCAGGTCGGTCTTGATGCTGTCCTTCACCTGCTGCTCGGTGGCCATTTGCTGCAGCGGCTCCAGTTCTTCTTCGTCGTCTTCACTGCGTCTGTTCCGCCTCAGTTGGGGCTGCTGTTGCTGCTGTTGTTGCTGAGCAGCCGCGGCGTCGCCGCTTACGAGGCTGTAAAGAATCTTGTATTTCGGCTCGAATGTTGCTCTGATCTCGGCCTCGATTTCCTCAGGCGTAGGCGGAGGAGGCGGAGGAGGCGGAGGAGCAGGAGGCGGTGGCGGCGGGGGCTCTTCGGCTTTGCAGCCCGAGAACACGATCAAGCATACTCCCGCCAGAAGCGTCAGAAGAAGCAATCGTTTCATGCTCTATTCTCCACAGACGTACCATGCAGACTTGCAGTAAACAGATTATACTTGACAGCATCAGAAAGTACAAACTGGCCAATCACTTGTGAGCGAGCACGCTGCAGGAGGAACGTTAACGCATGTCTTCTGAAGAGACGAGGCCTTTCGAGCGCGTCGCGCGGTACTACGAGGTTCTCGCCAATGCCCGGAAACGCTTGGAACGGGAGAGCCCGCTCCTGAGCGAGGTTTTTGAGCGTGCCCCGGGCGAGCGAGTGCTGGACCTCGCGTGCGGGACGGGGCTGCATGCATTTTGGTTCGCTCAGCAGGGCGCGAGTGTTACCGCCACCGATTTGAGCGAAGGAATGATCGCCTATGCGCGAAGCCACCGGGCTCATGAACGCGTTGACTACCGGGCCGGCGATATGCGCACGCCGCCCGCCGGCACGTGGGATCTCGCCATCTGCATGGGCAATTCCCTTTCCCTGCTCATCGCGGAGGCCGACCTCCGCCGGGTATTCTCGCGTGTGGGAGAGCGGCTGTCGCGGAGCGGACTGTTCCTTTTCCAGGTGCTGAATTATGGCCGTCCCGATGCGCGCCAGCCCCGGCACCGAGTCGAGGACGCTTTGCTCCCCGAAGGAAAGCTGGTCGCCGTCAAGAACCTTGTTCCCGTCGGGAACTACACACTGCTCGCACTGAACTTCTTTGTGGAGGAAGAACAGGGACGGTTCCAGTCCGCCGTGGACACGGCCGTCTTGAGACATTGGTCACAAGACGAGTTGATAGCGCTTGCACGGGAAAGCGCGCTGGAGACGGAGGGCCTTTACGGAGGGTTCCGCGGCGAACCGTTCGAGACGTCGGTCTCGCCGGACCTCATCGTCCTGCTAAGAAAGGTCTGAGAGGGCTGGGGACGCAGGATTCTCGAGCATTCGTGGTAGACTAAAGATATGGAGAAAACTGTACGTGTATTCCGAACGCATGGCGAAGCCGAGAGGGCAGATCGCGAGTATATTCGCTCCCTGACGCCGCAGCAGCGGCTGGATCTGTTGGTTGAACTGGTTGAAAGGGGCAACCATGGCGCTACATCCCGACTTGCGCGCGTTTATCGAGTTGTTAAACTCCCACGGCGTTGACTATGTGGTTGTTGGCGCGCACGCCATGGCCTATCACGGCTGCCCGCGCTACACGGGGGATATCGACCTCTTTCTGCGGGTTTCTGACGAGAACGCGCAGCGCATGGAACGGGTCATATGTGCTTTCGGGTTCAAAGACACGGGACTCAGCGCCCGGGACTTCAGCGAGGAACACCAGATCATCCAGCTCGGCTTTCCGCCGAACCGCATCGACCTGCTAACGACATTGACCGGGGTTCCGTTCGATGACGCGTGGTCTGGGGCCGTCAGCGCACGATTGGAGGGGCTCCCCGTCAGGATACTGAGCCGGGAACATCTGATTGTGAACAAGAAGGCGCTCGGCAGAGCCAAGGACTTGGCCGACCTCGAGTGGCTCGGGGGCGAATAGCAAGGGGGACATCTGGCCTCCCCTCCGGCAAACAAGAACGGCCGCAGGAGAAATCCCGCGGCCGCCGTGGAAATCTTGGATCACGCGTTGATTATCAACCGTAAGGGTCGTTGGTGCCTGACAGCAGGTCCATCATGGCCACCCAGGAAGCACAGATTGGGAATTCGCCGGGGTACCGGATGAATTCCACGTGGCCATCCATATACAGGCAGTTGCCGCCCACGCGACGGCACATCCGTCAAGTTTGTGGCTGCGTTTCGGGGATGGCGGATACAACAGAAGGCTGGCGCTCGGGCACACCGCGTAAGTAGGGAAAAGCGGCGCGCGCCACATCAGACTCGCGCCGATTGCACGCACCGTATCAGATGAGACCGATGTGCCTTCCCGCGCCTTTCGTGTGACTGCGCCGCTCTTCAACTCCCGTACATCCACCCACGCAGCCCGATACCTCCTGCATGGGCCTTCATCCACTTACATTTTACGGTGAACCGTCGAGTTTGTCCACTCATTTCGGGTAGATTCAGGGATTTCTCTCGCGGCAAGCGGTTTATTCGCGGAATTCTAGTTAGGATACGAGGGGGGAGGTAGTTTAACATGAGGGACAGTAATGGGTTGAGTGGCGTTCCCGGCTCATTTTGCTGCCGCGCCGACCTTGTTTTCGGCTGTGCGTTCCAGTACAACAATTGCGGAACGTCTTCCAACAAACACGCAGGCTGCGTGCCCATAGGGGAATTCCCATGACAGCGTTTCTTGTGCCCTTCGCAATCGTGGTGGCTTCGGCGGCTGCCGTTAATGGCCCGACCGTCATTGTCGACGTGGACGTGAACGACGAGGTGTATGGCCGGCCGCAACCGATGACCGAAGCCGATGTGGACTCCCTGGTGGGGCGCCTGCAGGATGGCGGGTGCGAGGTTCTCCTTATTCGCACGGGGTATCTTGGCGTGTTGCCGTACCGCACGGAACTGAGCTACCCCATGCAATTTGATGAGGATCACGCCCGTCTCCATCAGTCTCCGGTGCTCGGCGACGTGGAGGGCTACATTGCGAACCGCAAGGAGGTCATCGAGCGGTACCGGGCCTTTCTTGAGGCGTGCAATCCGCCCGAAGCCTTCATCAACGCTGCTCACAAACGCGGCATGAAGGCCATTGTCTGGATTGATATGTACGACAACTTCTATCCCGGGTACCGGTCGAAATTTCTCGAAGATAACCCTCACTGCGTGTGGACTGCCCGCGACGGCAAGCTGCGGTTCCCGGGCCTGATCAGCTATGCCTTCCCCGAAGCGCGCGCGTTCTGCGTGTCCCAGGCGAAAGAGTTGTTGGCTCTCGGGGCCGATGGCATTCATTGTTCGACCAGCGCCCATTGCCGCCACATGCCCAATTCGCACAAGACCGATTTCTACGGTTACGAACAGCCCGTGGCGGACGCATTCAAAGCCCGCTACGGCGTCGATATCCGCGCCGCCGGCGATTTCGACAAGGAGTCCTGGCACGACATCAAAGGCGAGTTTGTCGTTCAGCTCTACCGGGAGCTCGCTGAGGTCTGCCACGCGCAAGGCAAGGAACTCTGGATTGGCCTCCAACTTGGCCGCTACACTCAGTTCACGGTTGACCCGCATTTTGGCACCTACGATGTCGTGCGATACTCGAATCATTGGAGAACCTTGGTAGACGAGGGTATCGCGGACGCGTTCATACTCGGCGACTACGAGATCGCGGCGAATCCCGAGGCCTCTTATTGGTCGCTCAAAACGGATATCCAGCGCGCCGAGGGCCAGGACCTGTTTCAATGGGCGGCTGCCCACTACCGCGAATATTGCGCCGGCAAGACGAAGTTATACTTGTTTTCGGAATGGCTTCCGGGAGAGGCTGATGCGCTGGAACAACGCATGAGCGAGTGGGCCGGGCGCGTGCTTCAAAACGGGTTCGACGGCATCGACGTGCACGAAGCATGGAATTTCGAAGGGCCTGCCGAAAAGATGAGCGTGCTGAAACGGTTTTCCAATACCCTCAAGGGACGAACCGAGTAGGACCAAGACTGGGGAGGTCTGGCATGGCTACTGCAACGTTATTCCGCGAGAACAGGACCATTATTTCGGGCTCAGGCACATGCCTGTTCATGCTCGTATCACTTCTGTCTGCCGCGGCCCCGTCCGGCGGGGCGGTTTACGATGTGCGCGAGTATGGTGCGACCGGCGACGGCGCGACGCTCGACACGGCAGCCCTGCAGAAGGCCATCGACTCATGCCACGAAAATGGCGGGGGCGCGGTGTATTTCGCTCCCGGACGTTATCTTTGCGGGACGCTGTTCCTGAAGAGCCACGTGCGGTTATACGTGGATGCGGGCGCGGTGCTCTTGGGCAGCACCAATCTGGAGGACTACCCCGAGACGGTCCAGGGATTCCGGTCGTTTACCGACAGGTACAGCACCCGCAGCCTCATCTACGCCGAAAAGGCCGAGAATACTGGCATGGAAGGTCCCGGCGCGATCGACGGGCAGGGCGGGGCGTTCGACGGAGAGTACAAGGTCCGGCCTTACCTGATCCGCATCGTCTCGTGCAAAAGCGTCCGCATGAACGGAGTCACCCTCCGGGACAGTCCCATGTGGACCGTCCACTTCCTCGATTGCGACGGGGTGGCTGTTGACGGGGTTACGATCCGCACGCGGGTGAACAAGAACAACGACGGCCTCGATATCGACTGCAGCGAGAACGTGCGGATCAGCAACTGCGACATCTGGAGCGGCGACGATGCCATCGTACTCAAGAGCACCGCGTTTCGTCCCACGAAAAACGTCGCCATCACGAATTGCCTCCTCAGCAGCAACTGCAACGCACTCAAGATGGGCACGGAATCCAACGGGGGGTTCCAGCAGATTGCCATCAGCAACTGCGTGGTCTACGACAACGGCCTCGCAGGCGTGGCTCTGGAGATTGTCGACGGGGGGACGATGGACGGCGTGGTCGTGTCCAATCTGGCTATGAAGAACGTAGGGTGCCCGCTGTTCATCCGGCTGGGCAATCGCGCACGCCCTCCCGTGGACGGTATGGACGCGCCTGGCGTGGGCGTTTTGCGCAACGTGACCGTCAGCGGTATCGAGGCGTCGGGCGCAGGTCCAGTGGGCTGCTCCATCACCGGTATTCCTGGCCACTTCGTGGAGAATGTTACGCTCAGCAACCTGCGCTTTTCATTCGCCGGCGGCGAACACGCCCGCGAGGATATCTACGCTGTTCCTGAAAATGAAGACAAGTACCCCGAGCACTCGATGTTCGGGAAACTGCCCGCTTACGGTTTCTTCGTGCGCCATGTGCGCAACTTACGCATGGACAACGTCGAGGTGGCCTGGGAGCAGCCCGACGGCCGGCCCGCCATGGTCTGCGACGACGTCGAGGGATTCGACATCGATGGTTTTGACGGCATGGCATCGCCCGAGCAGAAAATGCTTATCGGGTTCCGAAATGTCCGCAACGCTTTTATCCGCGGGTGCATACCCGGCGAAAACGTGAGCACCTTTTTGCGGGTTGACGGTTCCGGAAGTCGAAACGTCGTTCTCGAGGCCAACGCCATCCCGGAAGGTGTGACGCCCATGGAGGGCGCCTCCGAAGACTAGGTCCGGGAACTGGTGCGCATGGTGTTCCATGTTCCCCGAAGTGGCGGGGCAGTCGGGAGAGCAGCGGCGTCAGGTAGGTTCACTTTTCACGGCGGGATACTCGAGGCGTGTAGCGTAGTTGCGTCCTCTGCGGCGGGAAGCGCTTGACAAGCCCTTTCTTATTTGGCAGAATTGCCAACTAATCAGGAGGCTGTCATGGACGCGAAAACGCAGGCACGGTATGAGGCTCGGGCGAAGGTCATCAAGGCCATGGCCCATCCCACCCGGCTGTTTATGGTTGATCAACTCGCGAAGGGCGAGAAATGCGTCTGCGAATTGACGGAGATGGTCGGCGCTGACATCTCGACCGTGTCGAAGCATCTCTCGCTGCTCAAGAACGCGGGCATTGTACAGGACGAAAAGCGTGGCTTGATGGTGTTCTACGCCCTGCGGACACCCTGCGTGCTGAAAGTGTTCGCGTGCATTGAGGGAGTCATGAGAGAGAAGGCGGCGGAGGCGTTGGCGGCCATCGAGTCGTAGTGTCACGGTGACGGGGACCGAAGGGTCCCCCTTTTGTTGCCCGCCTACTTGGTTATTTGGTGAGAAGGGACAAAGTTATGACCGATTGGAAGCAGGAATGGAAGCCGTTGGCCGTGCTGGTTGTCGGGTTTCTGGTGTGCTTTTTCCTGCCGGTGGGCTGGGCGCGGTTCGACAACGCGGTGATGGAGGGGCTGCACCTGGTGAAGTGGTACGCACGCGAGCACGTGCTGCTGTGCCTTATCCCGGCGTTTCTGATCGCGGGGGCCATCGCGGTATTCGTCAACCAGGCGTCGGTCATGAAATACCTGGGTGCCAGCGCGCCGAAGGTCCTGGCATATGGCGTCGCTTCGGTTTCGGGCACGATCCTCGCCGTGTGCTCGTGCACGGTGCTGCCGCTGTTCGCGGGCATTTACCGGATGGGCGCGGGGCTGGGTCCGGCAACGGCATTCTTGTACTCGGGTCCGGCCATTAATGTTTTGGCTATCGTGCTTACGGCCCGCGTGCTCGGACTCGAGCTGGGGGTCGCCCGCGCGGTCGGGGCTGTCGCGTTCAGCGTGATCATCGGACTTGCGATGCACCTGATCTTCCGGAAGGAGGAGTTGGCGAAGGCGAAGGCGGCCGCCGCCATGCCTGTTCCGGAAACCAGCCGCCCCCTCTGGCAGAACGGCGTCTATTTCGCTTCGCTGGCGGGGGTGCTGGTGTTTGCGAACTGGGGCGCGCCGGACACGCCTGGCGGGTTCTGGTACGCGGTCTACGCCAATAAGTGGCTGTTGACGGGCCTTTCGGCGGCCGTTCTGGCGGCTGCCCTGGCGCTGTGGTTCGGCGTGCGCTGGTGGAAGCTGACGGTTCTCGCGGCCATCGTGATTCCGGCGGCGTTCTTCGCTCCCGGCGGCCCGCTGGCGCCCTTCTCGCTCGGCTTATTCGGGCTGGTGATTATCGCGCACACGGAATCGGCGGAAATGCAGTCCTGGCTTGAGCAGACCTGGACTTTTGCGAAGCAGATTCTGCCTCTGTTGCTGGCGGGGGTGCTGGTGGCCGGGCTGTTATTGGGACGGCCCGGTGAGGAGGGTCTGATCCCCTCCGCCTATGTCTCGCGCCTGGTCGGCGGCAACTCGCTGTGGTCAAACCTGTTCGCCGCCGTGATTGGCGCGTTCATGTACTTCGCGACCCTGACCGAGGTGCCGATTCTCCAGGGATTGATCGGAAGCGGGATGGGCAAGGGTCCGGCTCTCGCTTTGTTGTTGGCGGGTCCGGCCCTCAGTTTGCCCAGCATGCTCGTGCTCCGCAGCGTGTTGGGGACGAAAAAGACCGTTGTATATGTGTTGCTCGTCATCGTGATGGCGACCGTGACGGGGATGCTCTTCGGCGCAATTATGGGCGCTTGACGCCCTGGATAGAAAGGAAGAAGTCATGAAGAGACTGCAGATACTGGGGCCGGGATGTTTCAAATGCCAGAAGTTGGCCGAGGCCGCTGAAGCCGCTGCTCGCGAGCTGGGCGTTGAATATGAATTGGAGAAAGTGAAGGAGATTGACAAGATTATGGCGTTCGGGGTGATGATGACGCCGGCGCTGGTTGTCGATGGGGAGGTGAAAGTTTCGGGCAAGGTGCCGACGGTCGAGGAAATCAAGAAGATGCTGCAATAGAGGGGAGCGCCTTGGAGGGTTTGAGTATGGCCGAGCAGAATACATGCAGTTGCGGGAAAGTCCAGTACAACATGGCCTTTGCGTGTTCCGGCGCCGCCGATGTCGGGGCGATCGCCGATCAGGCCGCCCGCGCGTTGGCGCGCGAGAAAACGGCGTTCATGTGTTGCACTGCCGCCATCGCGGCGGAGATTCCGGACATCCTGGAAAAGGCAGCGCTTGCCAACCGGCTGGTCGTTATTGACGGTTGCGACAAGGCCTGTGCCAAGCAGATTATGGATAAGGGCGGATTCAACGATCTCGCTCACGTCGAACTCGGGTCCCTGGGTATGGAAAAAGGCAAAACGCCTCCCACCGAGGAAAACGTGGGCAAGGCGTTGGCTGCCGCGCGTGAAGCGCTCACTGGAAATTCCGGTTGAGACCGTCAACTTGGGAAGGAGGGCACTGGCATGTCTGGAGAAATTGGCCGCAGAGCGTTGATGGGAGCCGCGGGTGCGGCCGTGGTTGCGGGCACGTTGGGCAAGGGAGCGTTTGCACAAGAGTCACCCTCGGTCAAGAAAGTCATTGCGGTAAGCACCAGTTTGCGGGCAGGAAAGACGACCGCCGCCGGGCTGACCCTGTGCCTGGAGGCGGCCAAGGAGCAAGATCCCTCGCTCGAGACCGAATTGATCGAGTTGTCTGGGTTGAACATCCCGCCTCAAGTGGCTGGAGGGCTGCCTTTGAAGGAAGGCGAGACCGACGATTTTCCCGCCATCGCTGAGAAACTGTGCGACCCCGCCGTCGTCGGCATCCTTGTCGGTTCGCCCGTCTACTTCAACAACATGAGCGCGTTGTGCAAGGCCTTCATCGACCGGTGCATCGCGTTTCGCAAGAACGGGTTCGAGTTGCGCAACAAGGTCTTCGGAGCGCTGGCCGTCGGCGGCGCGCGCAACGGCGGACAGGAACTCACCGTCAGTTCAATCCATGCTGGGTTCCTGGGCCAGGACCTGATTGTCGTCGGGGACGGGAAACCCTCGGGCCGCATTGGCGCGACCCTCTGGAACCAGAATGATTCGATCGCCGGGGACGAGTTTGGAGTGGGCACCGCGAGAGGCCTCGGCCGCCGCGTCGCCGAACTCGCTGGATTGATAAATCGTTGACGGACAGGAGCACAACGGCGTACACGACGAGCGCGCTTCGCCGCCGAATAGGGAGGTTCTTTGATGAAGTCCATGCACAAGATCCTTATTGTCGTTTTGTTGGGCGCCGCGATTGCCGGCGCGTTGGTGTTGAAGGCGCGTGATACCGCTCCGAATGACGCTGACGGCCCTGAGAAGGGCGCTTCTGGCCCCGTGAACGCGCAAGCGCCGGGAGAGACTGTTGAAGCGGCGTCTCCAAAGCCGGCGGCCGCACCTGCGAAGAGCCTTCCCAGACTGGTTGATTTGGGCGCGAAAGAGTGTATTCCCTGCAAGATGATGGCCCCCATACTCGAGGAGTTGAAGAAAGAATATGCGGGGAAAATGGAGGTCCTGTTCATCGACGTCCGCGAGAATCCTGAGGCGGGCGAGGAATACGGGATTCAACTCATCCCGACGCAGATTCTATTTGACGCCTCGGGAAAGGAACTATTCCGTCACGTTGGTTTCTTTGCGAAGGATGACATTCTCGCCGCGTGGAAAGAACTGGGCTTTGATTTCGGAGCCGTGTCTGAGGAAACGCCCGCATTCAGCCGTTGGGCCCCGACGCAGACGGATGACAGGCCGCGTGAGACCATCTGCTATCTTTGCGACGGGGACATCCATGAAAAGACCAGGACGGTCATGAAAACACCCGCCGGAGATGTCGCGTTCTGTTCGCCCCACTGCTACATCATCACTTTCGCGAGCCTCACCGACGCGAACAAGTCGCATCAAAATGCGGCGGTGACGGATTGGGCCGCGGGCGAGCTGATTCCCGTGACCGAAGCTCTCTATCTCTATGGCATAGAGCCAAATGGCCGGCCAACGGTGAAGGCGTTCGTGGACAATAGCGCCGCAGAGGCAGAACAAACCCAATCCGGGGGCAGTGTTTTGGCGTGGGACCAGTTGGAAACGAAAGAAACGGCTACCCGGTGCGGGTTCTGTGACCGGCCGGTCTACCCGGAGGACGCCTCTATCGTCCGCGTAGATGGCATGCAGACGTGGGGATGTTGCGTGATGTGTGCATTGGGTGTGGCGGCACGCACGGGCAAGGATATCGAAGTGGAGGCTAAAGACGCGCTCACCGGAGAGCCCGTGACAGTCAAGACCTTCGAGGGCCATGTCGCGGAACTCGAACCAGCTACGGCCGTTGCCTGGGCCGGCGCCAAAAAAGACGCCGAAGGAAAGGTTGTGTCCACAGGCTGCTTCAAGCAAGCCTTCTTCAGGAGCGAGCCGAATCTGCGGAAATGGGTCGATGAACATGCCACCGCGACCGGGCACCAAGTAACTATCGAGCAAGCCCTTTCTGCAAAGATGAAGATGACTCCTGAACAAATCACCAAAGCGTGCAAGATCGGTGAGTGCGTGCCCAAGTAAGAGGTGGAAGCAGCGGGATCCGAATCGTGATGCAGGGATTATTCACAGCGTTGACGCACAGTGTCGAGGGAAGCGCGGCGATCGCTATTGGCGCATCCATTCTCTGGGGCATTCTCAGCATTCTCCTTAGCCCCTGCCATCTCGCCAGCATCCCATTGATCGTGGGGTTCATCGACAGCCAGGGCCGGACTTCCGCCCTGCGGGCGTTCCTCATATCGCTGCTTTTTTCGGTAGGCATTCTAATCACCATTGGCCTGATAGGCGTTATTACGGCCGCGGCCGGGCGGATGATGGGCGATGTGGGCCGGTATGGGAATTACTTCGTCGCGGCCATCTTCTTTCTGGTGGGACTTCACCTGCTCGACGTGATCCCCATGCCTTGGTCTGGACCGGGCAGTATCAACATGAAGCGGCGCGGCCCTGTTGCAGCTTTTGTCCTCGGGCTGGTGTTCGGCATCGCGCTCGGACCCTGCACCTTCGCCTATATGGCCCCCATGCTCGGCGTGACGTTCAAACTGGCCGCAACCAACCTTGCCTATGGAGTGCTGCTCCTGCTGGCGTACGGCGTGGGCCATTGTTCCGTCATCGTTTTCGCGGGCACGTTTACCGAAGTCATACAGAAATACCTCAACTGGAACGAGAAGTCGCGTGGGACGGTGATGTTGAAACGATGTTGTGGTGCCCTCGTACTGATAGCCGGGCTATATATGGTCTATAACGCTTCGTAAGCGAAGCATGGATTTGCACCCGTGTGTAGCCCCGCGGGAAAGCTAGCGCATGTGTAATTATACCGGAGTTCTTGTAGAACAGTTGTCCGAGGCTTTAGGAGAGGAAACGACGTGATGAGCAATGAAGAAAGAATCCGTGAGAGGGTTAGAACAGGCTACGCTTCTATCGCTAGAGGGGACGGCTCGTGCTGTGGGCCGGCGCAGACCTGTTGTGGCGGCGGGGGCGGCGAGGCCGCCCAGCTGGCTCAGGCTATTGGCTACGACGCTGAAGAGCTGGCGGAACTGCCGGAGGGCGCTAATATGGGCCTTTCCTGCGGGAATCCTATCGCTTTGGCCACGTTGAAACCCGGCGAAACCGTCGTCGACCTTGGCAGCGGCGGCGGGTTCGACGTATTCATGGCAGGACGTAAGCTGGGTCCCGAGGGACGCGCCATCGGCGTCGACATGACCGCCGAGATGGTGGCGAAGGCGCGCCGAAATGCTGAAGAATACCGCGCACGCACGGGCCTCGATAACATCGAGTTCAGGCTTGGCGAGATCGAGCACCTGCCGCTGGCCGACAACTCCGCGGACGTGGTGATCTCGAATTGTGTCATCAACCTGTCGCCGGACAAGGGCCAGGTCTGGCGCGAAATCGCTCGCGTGCTGAAACCCGGCGGCCGCGCGGCCGTATCCGATTTGGCGTTGCTGAAACCTCTGCCTCAAGAGATGCGCGAGATGGTTGAAGCGCTCGTGGGCTGCATCGCGGGCGCGGTTCTGGTGAAGGAAACTGAGCGGATGGCGAAAGAAGCGGGGCTTGTGGAAATCGAGCTTGTGGAAAAGCGGGGGTATGTTGAGAAGATGACGGATTGGAATGACCCTCTGTACCGGAAGATTATAGAGAACCTGCCTGCAGGGACGCGTATGAATGAATTTGTTACCAGCCTGTACGTGACGGGAAAAAAGCCATCGGCACAGTGAGAATACGCAAAAAGAGGGCGAACACATGGAACACGGCGTGGCCAAGAAACTTTCGTTTCTGGACAGGTACTTGACGCTTTGGATCTTCCTGGGTATGGCCATTGGCGTCACGACAGGCTATCTGGTTCCCGGGGTTGAGGCGCTTATCCATCGCTTTCAAGTTGGCACAACGAACATTCCCATTGCCATCGGTCTCATTCTCATGATGTACCCGCCGCTCGCCAAGGTGCGCTATGAGGACCTTGGCGATGTCTTCCGGAACTATCGCGTATTGGGATTGAGCCTTGTCCAGAACTGGATAGTAGGCCCAATCCTGATGTTCGTGCTCGCCACTGTCTTTCTGCGCGACAAGCCGGAATACATGGTTGGACTCATCATGATCGGGCTCGCACGCTGTATCGCGATGGTCATCGTTTGGAACGAGCTTGCCAAAGGTGACACCGAGTACTGCGCCGGGCTTGTGGCCTTCAACAGCGTGTTTCAGGTCTTGTTCTTCAGTGTGTACGCGTGGGTATTCATTACGATTTTGCCGCCGAAGTTCGGACTTCAGGGCGTGGCGGTCGACGTTACGATTGGCCAAATCGCCAAGACCGTGTTTATCTACCTCGGCATTCCGTTCCTTGCGGGGATATTGACGCGGCTTGTTCTCGTCAATGCCAAGGGGAAGGAATGGTACCACGGCAAATTCATCCCGAAGATCAGTCCGATCACGCTCATTGCCCTGTTATTCACCATCGTCATCATGTTCAGCCTGAAGGGCAACCTGATCGTGCAAATTCCTCTGGACGTGGTCCGAATCGCCATCCCATTACTGATTTACTTCATTGTCATGTTTCTGGCAAGTTTCTTCATGAGTAAGAAGGTGGGCGCAAACTATCCCCAAAGCGCAACGTTAGCCTTCACAGCCGCCAGCAATAACTTCGAGCTAGCCATCGCCGTTGCTGTTGCCGTCTTTGGCATAAATTCCGGCGCGGCCTTTGCGGCGGTTATCGGGCCGCTGGTAGAAGTGCCGGTTCTTATCGGGCTGGTTAATGTTGCCCTTTATTTTCGGCGCAGCTATTTCACGGAAGCCACCGCACCACCCGCTGGGCCGGACTGAAAGACCCTTCACGGGCTATCAAGAGACAGTGAGTCAGCGGACGAGATGGCCATTGACGAAACCAGAAGAGGCGGATAGGATAGCCGCGTGAAGAGCCTCTAATACGTTCAGGTCGCTCCGAAAAGAAAGCCCTGGGGTGGTACTATGAGCCCGCTTCGGCACGTGATTCCGCGGGGGGAGGGGGAATGGCCGTGAATCGCGTTCGGCAGCTTATCGGTGCGTGTGTTGTCATGCTGAGCCTTGCTTCCCCGACAATACCGTCCGCGGCCGCTCAGGTCGAGGTGGTCGTGTCCGGGGAGTGCGCTCCGCTCGAGAAGTTCGCCGCGGAGGAACTCCAGCGTTGCCTGGGGCGTTTGTTCAGTATGTCTCCGGCCGTCGTTGCGGCGCCCAGTGAGAATGGGGATTTCCTGTTCTTTGTTGGCACGAGGGAGCATGCGGGCGGATTCCCGGGGGCGGCCTTGCCCGTGCCTCTGACCGGACAAGGGTTCTTGTTGCGCCGCACGCCATGGAAACAGGGAACGCCGTCTATGACCATCGTCGGCGGGAGTCCCGTGGCGGTTCTGTGGGGGGTCTACGAGTTGGGCGAGCGGTACGGCGTGCGCTACCTGCTTGACGGCGACGTCTACCCTGAGCCGCGCGAGGAAATCTATCTGCCGGAGATCGACCAGGTGTTCGAGCCGGTGTTCCGCGTGCGAATGTGGAAAACCATGGGCGACTTCGCGTTCGGTATGGAAGGCTGGAGTATGGCCCAATACCGCCCGTTCATCGATCAACTGGCCAAGCTCAAATTCAACCGGATCAGGGTGAGCAGCGGTCCTTCACAGCCTTTCCTCGGCTTGAAAGTCGAGGGCGTGACCCAACAGACAGCCACCCTCTGGTACGGCGCCCGCTTCCCCATCACCGAAGACATGCCGGGCCGCGCGCTCTTTGGAAACGAGACCGAGTTCTGGAACCCTGATTTGCCGTTGCCCGAAGCCGGTGCCGAAGCGCTGATCGCCGCGGGAGAGAAACACTGCCACGAGCTCATTGCCTATGCCCATAGCCGCGGCATTGAATCCAGTTTCGTGGGTTCCATTACGGACTTTCCGAAGGAATTCGCGGCAGTCCTGCCTGAAACGGAAGTCGTTCAGCAACTGGGTCAACTCACCGTAAGCCCCGGTCCTTCCGTAAGACCCGACAACCCGGACCTGCTGCGTGTGGCGGGCTCCGTGCTCCGGACGCTTTTGAGTACTTACAACGAAGTGGATTCGTACGGCTTCCCAGCCGGTACGGAATGGCCGAGCTGGATCGACCTCTACACCTGGGCGTGGCAGGAGCTCGATGCGCGCTACCGCATCGGTGAAGTTACCACGCTCGACGCCGTTCTGGAAGACGCCTCCCGCCGCGTCAATTTCACCGGGGGGCCCGACCGGGCAGTCAGGCAGGTCAAGGGCGACCTCGCGGGGTTGTGTTTCCTGGATCGTCTGAGGACGGACGTCGTGCCCGTATCCGCGAAACCCGGCGCGCGGTTCGTGTATTACGAGGTTGCCGAGGAGCTTTTCCCCATTCTTCCCCGGGTGATGCCCGGCGATACCGAGCTCCTGATCGTTCTCGACTATACGCCGACCCGTGTGTTGCGCCGGCGTGAAGCTTTCGACAGAATCCCGGCCGGCGAAGTCCCCACGATCCTCGCGCTGACGCTTCAAGACGACGGTGTCGGGGTGCCACCGCAATTGACGACCGGTTCGCTCCACGAGCTCGTTCGCGAAATGCGTGATCACGGGCTGGCCGGTTTCTGTACCCGGCAATGGATGATCAGCGACCTCGATCCGGCTGTTGCCTACCTGACAAAGGCTGCCTGGGACCCGGCAACGACGCCCGACTCGGCGTACAGGGACTTTATTCGCGCGGTATGCAGCGAAGAAGCCGTCGAGCCCATGCTTCAGGCTTTCAGCAGAATCGAGGCAGCCACCGCCGCCCTGGAGGATCACGGGCTGGGCATCGGGTTCCCCGTGCCCACCATGATCATGCGGCACTGGTCCGCGGGACCGTTCCCCGAAGAACTCGCCAAGGACCGGGAGGACTACCGGGCGGCCTTGGAGTTAGTGCGGCAGGCGCCGCGTTCGGAGCGGAAAGAGGCCCAGTCCTACGTCGACTACTGGAATGGCCGGCTCGAATTTGCCGTGGGCTTTTTCGATACGATCGAAACGGTTATGAAAGCGGCTACGGCCGAAGCTGCGGCCAGGGAAGCGCAACAACAGACCGATTCGCAGAAGTACAAGGCACAGCTTGCCGAAGCAGCGGATTATGCGGAGGCGGCCCGCACGGTCGCTTTTAAGGCCATCGATACCCTGGCAAAAGTCGCCAGAAACCAGTCAGACCGCGGCGCGGTGGCAACCATGGCCGAATACATCTACCGCCCCCTGAAAAACAAAGCGCAAGAATTGCGGACCCAGTACGACGGGGCGCCGAAGCCACAATGAGCCCCGCGAAGCCCCATGACCGGCGCGTGATACGGCCATGCTTCCACGGGTTGGACTCCGTCACGCGGCAGGTGTAAGAATGGGGGGGCGAGAGCGGTCTGGGCTGCACCTGCGGGCCGGAAGAGGTGAGGCTCGTTTCCCTGTCGCAAAACGCGAGGAGGTGTGGATGGCGTACTGTCTGGAGCCGAACGAGAATCCCGCGGACGGTTTGAAGCGTATCGCGCTGGAGCAACTCGACCAGGCGCTCGAGAACGCCAGTAATCCGGCCATGGACCGAGACGAAGCGATTCACGATGTGCGGAAGCGAATGAAGAAGCTTCGTGCAGTTCTGCGCATGGCCCGTGATGAGCTTGGAGAGAAGGTCTACAAGAGCGAGAACGCCTGTTACCGCGAAGCCGCGAAACGTCTCGCGGGGCTGCGTGAGGTGGCCGTACAAGTGGCTACGGTAGAAAACCTCAAGTCTTATTTCTCCGGCCAAACCGGCGTGGATGCGTTTGATCCTTTGCTCGCCAACCTTCAGGAGCAAGTGGACGCCGTTCACGGGGATGACCCGGAGCGGAAGAGCGCCCTGGCTGACGTGGCTGACTTGTTGCGCGCGGCACGCGGCCGGGCGAAAGACTGGCCAATCAAGGCGCGCAATTTTTCCGCTATGGCCAAGGGGGTTCGCGGGGTGTATCGCAGGGGACGCAAGGGGCTTCGCACGGTCACGAAGGCCGCAAGCGATAACAACTTCCACGAATGGCGCAAGAGCGCAAAGTACTTGTGGTATCACGCGCGTATTCTCGAGGCTTCATGGCCCGCAATGATGAGTGCGCTTGTGGCGGAGCTGGACATTCTCGGCGACGCGTTGGGCGCGGATCACGACTTGGCCGATTTGCGGGCAACGCTTTCCGGGAATCCTGAGCTGTCTGGAGGCGCGCCAGAACTCCAAACGGTGATGGGTTTTGTTTCACTCCGCCAGGATGAACTCCGCAGTGCTGCGCTGGCTCTGGGGAAGCGTATTTACGCTGAAAAACCGGCGGCTTTCGCGGACCGTCTGGAGGTCTATTGGTATATAGCGCGTGCTTCTACTCCAGGGTGATGGGGAACCGTTCGCGCAGGCCCGAGTCTCTTTGCGGGTTACATCCGCGCGTCCTTAGCGCCAGGGAATGTAGAAGTCGTGGCGCCCGATGCCGGGATGTAGCAGCTCTGCATGTAGTCAATCACCATCCGTGCGGCGCTGAATCGCCACGGGAGAGTCCGGAGTGCGTGTTTTTGCCGGGCAATCCATTCATTGGGAATGCCATCGCTGTCGCGGGCGTAAAACAGGGGGGCCACTTCGTTTTCAAGGCATGAGAACAGGGCTTCGCGGTCGTGTTCGTCCTGGCGGTCGGGGTCGCTGTATTCTTCGCCCGCGCCGATGGCAAATCCGTTAAACCCGTCGTAGGCCTCGGCCCACCAGCCATCGAGCACCGAGAGATTGAGCCCGCCATTCAATACCACCTTCTGACCGCTGGTACCGCACGCTTCGCGGGGCCGTCTGGGATTGTTGAGCCAAACGTCTACGCCTTGGACAAGGTGGCGGTTCACATTGATGTCGTGGTCTTCGATGTACACGATTTTGCCCTTGAACTGGGGCATTTGCGTTACGTCGTAGACGTGCTTGATCAGCCCCTTCCCGTTTTCGTCGTTGGGGTGCGCTTTCCCTGCGAGAATGAATTGCACGGGCCGTTCCTTGTGGTTCACGAGCCGTTCAAGCCGCTGGAGATCGCCGAAGATCAACGTTGCCCGCTTATAAGCGGCGAAACGGCGGGCAAAACCAATCGTGAGAACATTGTGGTCTAGACACTTCTTGGGGTCCAGTTCGGCGGCAGCTTGTCCGGCGCGCCGTGATGTCTGGTGGCAGAGGCAGCGGCGGACGTAATCGACCAGGTTGTTTTTCAAGATCTGATGTTGTTCCCAGAATTCAACGTTGTCGATACTCTCGATGTTGGCCCAGATGTCAATCTGATGTGCGCGTTCGGCCCAGTCTTCGCCGTGATAGCGGCTGTAGAGCCGCGCCATGGGCATGGCCAGCCACGTGGTTGTGTGCACACCGTTTGTGATGTGATAGATGGGAATCTCCTCAGGTGTGCGTGACGGCCAAAGCTCTTGCCACATCCGGCGGCTTACCCGCTCGTGAATGGCGGAGACCGCATTGCGGAATCGCGCCATTTTCAGCCCCAGTACCGTCATGCAGAACGGTTCGTTGTCGTCTTGGGGATTGACTCTTCCAAGCGCGAGCAGGTCCTTCTCTGACATTCTCAAGCGTTTGCGCTCTGGATTCACTATGCTCAGGAAGAGGTCGGCTGGAAATCGATCATGCCCCGCTTCTACGGGGGTATGAGTGGTGAAGACCGTCCGGTTGGCGACCCGGTCCTTGACCTCGTCAAACGAGCGGAGCTCATGTTCGATTATCTGCCGCGCAGCCTCGAGGGTGGCGAACGCGCTGTGGCCTTCATTCATGTGGATCACGCTCGGGCGGATCCCGAGAGCTTCGAGCGCCCGCATTCCCCCGATGCCCAGGATGAGTTCTTGCCGGAGGCGTGTGTACGCGTCGCCGCCATACAACTGGCCGGTGAGGCCGCGGTCTTCCTCCGAATTCTCTTCGACGTTGGTATCCAGCAACAGCAGCGTGCATCGGCCGACTTCGGCGCGCCAGACTCGTGCCCAGGTCTTTCGGTTGCCATTTTCGACCGCTACCCGCAACGGCTGGTTCTGTGCGCTTCTGGCCACGTCGAGTGGCAGATTCTCGACCTCGGCCTCAAGATAATCCTCGCGCTGCCACCCCTCGTTGTCGAGCCGCTGCTTGAAGTAACCATAAGCGTAATACAAGCCAATGCCCACGAGTGGAATTCCGAGGTCGGAGGCTGCCTGCAAGTGATCTCCAGCAAGTACGCCCATGCCGCCGGAATAGATGGGCAGCGATTCGTGGAGGCCGAATTCGGCGGAGAAATAGGCTATCGGATTCAGTTTGGTGGGACCGACGGCCCGGGCGCCCCACGTAGCGCGTTCGCCAAGATAGGTGTTCAGCTGGTGAAATGCGTGGGTGATGCGGGTGTCAATGGCGAGTTCGGTTTCGCGTTCCTGAAGCGTCTCATCGGGCAACCGCTTCAGAAACGCGACTGGATTGTGATTCACTTCGCGCCATAACGCCGGGTCGATGTCCCGGAATATGGCGATGATCTCGGGGTGCCATGTCCAATAAAGGTTTCTTGCCAATTCCCGTAAGCGCAGGGAGATTTTCATGGCTCACCGTATTTCTGGTTCGCACGCGGTGGGCAACACGCGCGCTCTTCACCTGGTCACCTTATGCTCTTTGGAGCATGCGGCAATTGCCGCGGCCGCGCATGGAAACGATGCGGAAGTTCCTGCAAGCCATTCGATGGATGCAAACCCAATACAATCACCCTACACCGTGCCCGTTGCGAACGTCAATATGCCCTCGGCCTTGTTTCAGGGGGCGCGGTCGGGTAAGGTGGGGAACGGGCGCCTGACGTATATGATGGGCCTGTTGTTGTTTCTCGACCACGGGTGACACTGTTGCGCGGCCGGTTTTCCGCGGCTGCTTCCTCGAGGCAGGAAGCGGCGAAATGCTCGCAAGGGGTTTGGCGTGAAGGAATTTCAATACTTGGGCCTGGCGCTGGGTCTGGGGATGATTGTCGGCATGCAGCGCGAGTGGGCGTCAAAATACGCTGGCATCCGGACGTTTCCGCTAATCACGCTGATGGGCACGCTGAGCGCGATGGCCGCCAGCCGGTTCGACGGATGGGTTGTCGCCGCGGCAACGGTTGCCTTGGCGATGCTTATCATCTTTGAAAACTATCTTCGAACCCTGAACGGGAAATCGGAGATGGGCCTTACTACGGACGCCGCGGCGTTTGTGATGTTCTTCGTTGGTGTCATCCTCGCCCTGGACTACATGGCGCCCGCGACGGCCGTGGCCGGCACGGTGGCGCTCGTGCTTCACTGGAAGAAGCCTCTGCACGGGTTTGTGAAACGCATCGGTGAAGAGGACGTTCAGGCGATCATGCGTCTGATCCTCATCGCGCTCGTGATCCTGCCCGTTCTTCCCAATCGGGCCATTGGCCCGTTGGAAGTCATCAATCCCTTCAAGATATGGCTGATGGTCGTTCTCATTGTGGGCATCAGCCTCGGCGCCTACATGGCGTACAAGCTCCTTGGCGCGCGTGTGGGCGTTTTCCTGGGTGGTATTCTCGGCGGCCTCATTTCGAGCACCGCCGCGACCGTGAGCTATGCCCGGAACACCCGGCAGTATCCGTCCGCGGCGCCAGCGGCGGCGCTCGTTATTTTCATGGCCTCGACAGTGGTTTTCGGGAGAGTCATCTTCGAGATTGCCGTTGTCGCTCCCGGAATCCTGGCGGCTACGGCGCCGCCCCTCGTCATCATGATGGCGATGATGGCGGCGGTTAACGGGATTGCCTATCTGTGGACCCGCCCCAACGGTCAGAACCTTTCCCAGGAGAGACCGCCATCAGATATGAAAGCCGCCATTGTGTTTGGATTGCTTTACGGGGTCGTGGCGTTTGCCGTTGCGGCCGGCAAGAACCATTTTGGAACGCGGGGTCTGTATGCCGTTGCGGCATTGTCCGGCCTGACGGAAATGGATGCGATCACCCTCTCTACGGCGCAGCTGGTGGAAAAGGGCGAACTTGCCTCCGATATCGGATGGCGTTTGATCATGGTTGGGGCCATGGCGAACCTCGTGTTCAAGGGAATCGCCGTGGCGGTGCTGAGCAACCGGCGCCTTGCGCTGCGCACGGCGCTGTTCTTTGGCATCGCGCTGGTGATCGGCGCCGTGATCCTTTACGCTTGGCCTTCTCCCGGTGGCGCGGGCGCCGTTGTCTGGCTGACCGGGTAAGCGCCCTTGTCACTCGGGCAGTTCTTCGCCTTCTTCGAGATGCATTTTGAGCGACAGGAAGCTCAGGATGTCTTTCAAGGTGATAATGCCGACCAACTTGTCTCCCTCGACGACGAGCAATCGGCTGTTGCCGCTCTTGCTCATTATTGAGAGTACTTTCATGGGGTCTTCGTCCGGCGCGATGCTGTTCGTCCCGGCGCAGCTCTCCATGATCTCGCCCACGGGCGTCCGGCCCCATTCATCGCGGTCGACGCTGCGGATTCCCCGCGTCGAGACGCATCCCAGAATTCGGTCATTTTCGACGACGGGAAACATCTTGAAGTGGTACTTGTACACATACTCGTCTACGAGTTCTTGAAGCGAGATGTAGCGAGGGACGGTAACGACTTCGGTGCGCATGAAACGGCGAAGGTTCTCGCCTTCAAGCGCGCGGCGGACAAGCAAGTGCCGGTAGGATGATTGGGATGCAGAGCGCATGAACATTCCGATGAGGATCCACCAGAATCCGCCGACGACGTTGCCTGAAAACAGCGAGAAGACGCCAAGGGCGATCAGGGCAATGCCGAAACCGCCGCCCACGCGGGATGCGAAACGCGTAGCCCAGCGCAGATTCCCCCGCCACGCCCACAGCAGCGCACGGAAGACGCGTCCTCCGTCGAGCGGAAACGCCGGCAGCAGGTTGAATGCTGCCAGAATGCCGTTGAGCCAGGCGAGATACGCCAGCACGCCTTGGAGGGGACTGATGCCTTTGCCTGGCGCAAACAGCAGCGCGGCGCCAAACAATGCCAAAGAGAGCGCGATGCTCGTGGCGGGTCCTGCTACAGCCATCAGCAATTCGGCTTTGGCGCTGGCCGGCTCGTCTTCCATATCCGCTACGCCGCCGAATACGAAGAGGGTTATGCTCTTGATCTGCAGCCCGAAATGCCGGGCAACGAGCGAGTGTCCCAATTCGTGCAGAATGATGGACATGAATAAGCCTGCCGCGCCCACCACGGCCATGATCCAGTAGGTTTGAGCCGGCAGGCCCTCGAAGTAATGGGGGAATACTCCCGAGGCCAGGGTCCATGTAACAAGAAGCGCAAGAAGCAGCCAGGTGGCGTCTGCTTCGACCGAAAAACCGAACAGTCGAAATAACTTGAACTTTTGCGTGAACATCTCTTCAGTCTCCGCAGCTTCTCCCCGGGCAACCCTGCCGGGGCGGGCGCCTTTGCCAAGTATCCATTAGTATACAGGGTTTGCGGTGTTGAGAAACCGCCGCGCTCGTAAGACTACCGCCCCCGCCCGTCATGAGCCGTGCCGGGGCGGCGGACTTGCATCGATGGAGAAGCCCCAGGACTGTCTAGAGCAGGGTGGCTTCGAGGTCTATCCGGGCGCCCGCGAGGGCCCTGGAAACTGGGCAGCCCTCTTTTGCTTTGTGGGCGATTTCCGTGAACTGGGACGCGTCGATCTCTGGAATACTGGCCTTCATATCCAACTGGATGTGCGTGATGGCAAACCCGGAATCTGTTTTCTCGATGGTGACTTTTGCGGTCGTGTCGATGCGCTTGGGCGTGAACCCTTCCTCACCGAGGAGTGCCGAGAAAGCCATCGAGAAACACCCGGCATGGGCGGCTGCTATCAGCTCTTCCGGATTGGTGCCGGCCTGCTCCTGAAAGCGGCTTCCGAAGGAATAAGCGCCCTCGAAAACGCCGCTACCCAGTTTCATGGCCCCTTTGCCCTTTTGGAGACTTCCTTCCCAATAAGCTTCTGCTTTTCTTACAGGCATCCCAGTTTCTCCTTTCCATTCTCGTTCTCGTGCCGGGCGCGAACGGACGCCGGCAAGAGCCGCGACAGTATCATTCCCTTTTGTAATGTTCGACGTATCTCCGCAATAGGAACACGTCCGTTCGCCCCGATAATTTCTCATAGGAAACCGGTTATTTCTGTGTAAGCCTAAATGTTGGAAGCACTTGCGACAGATTCTAGGCCGCGGGACGTTGCTGGCGCGGATTGGGGATTGGCCGAATTTCTTTATGGTGTCATTCCATTACTTGTTGTGGACGACCGTCCCGTCGTGCGCCATGGGCATGCCGGCCTCATCGAGAGCGCGAGAGGCCTTGAAGGAAACAAGTAGGGTGCGCGCGCCACGGAGGCAGGACTCTCAATGGCGCTCAGGGGGGACCGTAACCGATTAGTTCGGGGTCGGTTTCCGCGTTGCGGATCTCCGCTTCATCGAGGGCGCCGTCCTTATTGACATCGGTTTTCGCGAACCAGTCCGGGTTCATGTCGGGGAATCCTGTACGGAGTTCGGCCTCATCCACAAGCCCGTCGTTATTCATATCCGCTATCCAAATCATTTGTCGAATGGGGAAGGAGCGGCGCCGTGATGCTTCGAACTTCTCACGCCAAATCGCTGCCTGCTCCGGCGTCAATTGCGCCGCGATGTCCTCACGCAATTGATCGAACAGCGTCTGGATGCGCGGCATCGTCTCACGGCGGTAAGCCATGAACTCTGCATGATGTTTCCGTAGAATTGTGCGGACGGCATCTTCTTTTTCGGGAGGAAGCTTCAGTTCATCGCGCAGATACTCCATGACGGAAACGGGGTCCATTCTCAGGCCGCGGGGCAACCGAAAACCGGCTGAGTGGAAGTAGATGGCGGTGGCGGCGCCGCCAGCGGCGAGGCCGCTTATGAATGCCAGAGTGATCATTATGAACGCGTGCCACCAATAGGCCTTCATTCCACCGGCTCTCCGTGCTTCCTTTTCGAGCATGCCAAGGGCTTCCTACAGGGTAAGCGTTTGCGCCAGGGCGAATAGCGGGGCCAGCGGGTCCGCTGCCTCGGTGGCAAGGTTAATCGCAACGGTGCACATTATTACCGAGGCCGTCACATAGACCGCCGTAAAAACGAGGAGCGGCGCGTCGGAAAACCGCGGCGGGGCTGTGGTCCGTATGCGTTTGAGCACGGCCTCTCTGACATCTCCCTGCGCCGGGTGTTCTTGTCGCGCGCGGCGGGCGATCTCTTCGACGGTTTTGAATGGGACGTTCATGGCGGTCACCTTTTCACCCCGAGGGAGTCAAGTTCCTTCTTTACCCGCGTTCGAGCACGGTGCATGCGTACTCGCGTCAAGGTGTGGCTCCATCCAAGCCGTTTGGCTATTTCGAGGGTATCCAGATCCTCGAAATAATGCAACGTGAGGGCAAGACGGTCCTTTGCCGGAAGACGTTCGAGCAATTGATACAAACACTCCGCTGCCTCGGAAGGGGATGCATTCCGCGGGCTCTCCAACACAGCTTCGAGATTGGGCGTCAACGGTTCCAAATGCTCCCGGTCGCGTTTGCGCTGTTGCCAGTGCCGGTAACCCACTCGGGCTGCAATGCGATGCAACCAATGCTCGAACGGCCCGCGTTCCGCGTACCCCGGCAGGCTTCCGAACATCTCGACAAAAACGTCTTGCACCAGTTCATCCACTGTCTGACGGTCTCGTGAAAACCGCCACATCCATCGAAATACCTCCGCCTGATGCCGTTCGACGAGGCGCATATAGGCCTCTTCGCTGCCGTCAAGCGCAGCGCGGATATCGTCGCGGTCCGTGTCTATCGAAGGCTCCGGCACGCGGGAAACTCCCCTCGGGCAGTTAGCGGCTCCGAACTGGAAACCGGACGCACACTCGGAAGTTACCCATTGCAAACTGCGCTCATTATGAATTGTGTGCGGCACGGCCCAAGTTGTTACAGAAAACGGCTGTCGTCACTAGCGGATACGGACTACACGCATCTTGTCTCCGAAGCGTAACAAACCGGACGCTTAGCTTCACTATACAAGAAACGTTATTGCTATATGCGTACCGCAGGATGTCATTCCGCCGCCAGAATCATCCAGCCCATTCGCAGAATTAGTCAAGAGGCATGCCAGGAGGAAGAGAATGTGCAAGGAAGCAGCACGGTCGGGTCAGCAGAGAGCCATCCATGTGGACCGGTTCTTGACCCGGCCAATCAACGCCGGGCTGTTTTCTCTCGCGTTTGTCTGTGGATGTATCACCTATAATCCTCAATGGACTCCAGAAAACACGCGGCCCCCGGATGTCATTCCCGAATCCCTCGCGAATGTGCCAAAGACGGAAGAGCGGGAACCCGTTCTTCCTGAAACGGCCCCATCCACTGAGCCGGTTCAAGACGAAGGCGCACAGAACGCGCCCTGCTTGACGCTCGATGCCGCGTTGCGTACAGCCTTCAGCCGGAATCGCGAGCTCGAGGTGCGAGAGTACTCCCCCGAGATTATCCGGCAGGCGATCGCGGAGGCTCGCGCGGCTTTCGATCCTACGCTTACCGCGTCAGGGGAATACAGCGACCAGGACCGCCCGTCCCTGGCTTCCGATACCGGCACCCTCAGCGGGGCCGGTTCAGGAATTGACTCGAGCGACAATGCCATTATTCAGCAACTGGCCGACCTGAAAGAGTTTCTGCAAACGGCAGAGACTATTCGGGAGATGATTTATGGGCCTGACGTGGAGGTGCAGACGACGGAGGGGCTTGGTTCTTCCGTGCAACTCGAACAGCCGCTCCCCACGGGCACGACACTGTCGCTTACGGGAGACTACCAGCGCACCGCGCTGATCGGCTCTGAGAAGGATTATACGGGCACCTGGAACATCGCGCTCACCCAGGCGCTGCTTCGCGGTTTTGGACCCGATGTGAACCTGGTGGGATTACGCAAGGCGCGTAACAACGCCGCTATTGGAGATTCGGCGTTTCGCGATTATGCTCTGACCCTTGCCGAGAACGTCGAGAATGGCTATTGGAACCTCGCATTGGCCCAGGAAACGCTCCGGATCCAGCAGTTTTCACTTGAGCTTGCCGAGAAACAGCTCGACCTTAATAAGGCCTACATCGATGTCGGAAAGCTGCCCAAGAGCGATCGCATCTCCGCCGAGGCCGAAGTCGCTGCGCAAAAAGCCGCCCTGATCAGTGCGCAATCCGACTTGTATAACAGCGCCATCGAATTGTGGCAGCTCATGAATCCTGACGGACAGACGCCCGCGGATATACGCCTGACCCCATTGCCGATTCCCGAAATCGAGGAAGTCCAATGGTCATTCGAAACCTCGCTGGCCCTGGCTATGCAGTTCAGGCCGGACCTTGCTCAAGCGAGGCTCGACATGGAAAACGGTTCCCTTGACGTGATCGAGACGAAGAACGGGTTGCTTCCCCGTCTGGATGCCTTTGTCTCTTATGGCACTTACAGCACGGGAACAAGCCCGGGTGCATGGAACGACTATCTGGACGAGGACACTTTCGACCAGGTATCGGTGGGACTGAACTTTGACATGACCCTCGGCAATCGCGGGGAAAAGGCGCGCCACCGCAGCGCTCTTTACCGGGAAGATCAGGCCGCTGCCGCCGTGCGTAACCTCGAACAGGCCGTGGAAACGGATATTCGTAAGGCACTGGTGGAACTCCAACGGCAGCACGAACAGATTATCGCGTCACAACACGAAATGGCCATGCGGGAAGAAGAACTCGCCGTGGAAACCGAGCAATTCCGCTTGGGCCGCTCCACGAACCTGAACGTAATGCAGGTGCGCCGCGATTTCATTCAGGCCAAGGTAGACGAAGCCGCCGCGCGGGTTCACTATTTGCAGGCTGTCACGGCACTCTATGCCCGGGAAGGCACTTTGTTGACACGCCGCGGGGTCGCTCTGGACCTTGAAGAGGAGTACGAGTCATGAAAAAGTGGTTGATAGTCGCGGTGCTGGCGTTGGCAATTGCCGGCGGCGTGTTCGCGATGAAGATGCGGTCGAACGCCGCGGCGGCCTCGGCAAGCGATGTTCCCGAATATACGCAGGCCGCCGTGACCCGAGGCCCGATCCGCGAAGAGGTTTCCTGTTCGGGCTTCGCCGAATCGAATCGCGATATCGAGATCAAATGCAAGGCGAACGGCACGATTGTTGAATTGCCCTATGACATCAGCGACCGGGTGGAAAAAGGCGCTCTGCTGCTCAAGCTGGATCCGGTGGATGAGGAACGCAACGTGAGGCAGGCCGAGGTGCAGCTGGCGACGGCCGAGGCAAAACTGGCGCAAGCCCGTCAGACGCTTGCCGTCGCGGAAATGGACATCGAGAACTCCCGGCAGGAATCGCAGGCGGCGCTCGTGGCCGCCCAGGCTTCGGAGAAAGACCTGCGCGAGAAGGCGAAGCGGATGGCTGTGCTCCTTGAAAAGGAGTATGCCAGTCCCGAAGAAGTTGTGAGCGCCGAGGCCTCCGCGGTAAAGGCTGAAAGCGAGACGCGCCGGGCCCGCGTCGGGCTGGACAAGATCGCTACCGACGAAGCCCGCCTCGAGTTAACCCGCCAGGACATCCGGCTGGCCGATGCGGATGTGGAGAGATACACCATTGCGCTTGAGGAAGCGCGCCAGCGGCTGAGCGAAACACAGGTTTACGCGCCAATTTCGGGAGTCATCTCCGACCGTCTGGTTCAAATCGGGCAGATCATCGCCTCGCCCACAATGAATGTCAGCGGCGGTACGGCTCTGCTTACGCTTTCCGACCTCTCTCAGATCTTTGTGTCGGCATCGGTGGATGAGAGTGATATTGGCAAAGTGGAAGCGGGCCAGGATGCGATTATCATGGTGGACTCCTTCCCGGACGAGCGCCTTCACGGCAAGGTGGTGCGCGTAGCCACCAAGGGCGAGAATGTGTCCAACGTCGTCACATTCGACGTCAAGATCGAGGTTCTCGACGAAGCCAAGAGCAAATTGCTTCCAGAAATGACGGCCGATGTCGAGATTCTGGTTGCCGAGAGTAAAGACGCTTTGCTGGTACCCGCCGAAGCCGTGCGGGGGCGCGGGGGGGAGAAGACGGTCTTGACTCCCGCTCCGACGCCGGGCGCTCCGCCGATTCCCGTGACCGTAAAGATCGGGTTGAGCAATGACAGCCATGTGGAGATTGCGTCGGGCCTGAAAGAAGGGGACGCAATCCTGATTGCCTCAGACACGGCCGGGACGTCATGGCAACGCCAACAGGATTCCGGCGGTCCGCCTCCAATGATGGGCATTGGCCGGGCTTTGAGCGGCAGACGGTAGGAGGGCGCGTGGAAAACGTAATCGAAACAACGGGCTTGGTGAAGACCTTTACACTGGGTGAGACCATCGTGCGCGCTCTTGACGGAGTAACACTATCGATGAGACGCGGGGAGAAGGTGGCGATTACAGGCCCCTCAGGCAGTGGGAAATCCACCCTGATGAACATCTTGGGCTGCCTGGGACAGGCGGATTCCGGGGATTATGTGCTGGCGGGCGAGGCAGTCGCTCGATTGTCTGGCAACCGGCTGGCCGAAATCCGCAACCGTTATATCGGTTTTGTGTTCCAGACCTTCAACCTTCTGCCGCGTATGAGCGCGCTCGAAAACGTGGAACTTCCTTTATTGTACGGTGGCGCGCGCGATGCGCGTGCCAAGGCCCAAAACGCACTCGAGACCGTCGGTCTGGGTGATCGCGTGTACCACGAATCCAACCAGCTTTCCGGCGGGCAACGGCAACGCGTCGCTATTGCCCGCGCGATCGCCACCGACCCCGCGATTCTCCTTGCGGACGAGCCGACGGGCAACTTGGACACGCGCACGGGCCAGGAAATCATGGCGCTCTTTGATGCCCTGCATGCCGAAGGGCGCACGGTCATCATGGTTACGCACGATGCGGGTATTGCGGCTCATTGTCAACGACAGATTCACCTCCGCGACGGCCGGATTGCCGACGCAGCGTCCGGCGCGGCGGCAGAGAACTGAGAATGTTGTTCATAACTACGCTGAAAGTCGCGCTGCGCAGTCTGCTTGCAAACAAGCTGCGCTCCATCCTGTCTATGCTTGGTATCATCATCGGCGTAGGGGCGGTGATAGCCATGCTTGCTGTAGGCAGGGGCGCGCAGAAGCAAGTGCTTTCTCAGGTGACCGCACTGGGGTCCAATCTGATCATGGTAATGCCGGGTCAATTCAGGATGGGCGGTGTGCGCAGTGGTCCGGTTCAGACGCTTCTTCTGGACGACGCCAAATCGATCATGGACGAGGTGTCCGATGTGGTTCTCGCATCTCCGGTGGCCCGCGGGTCGGTGCAGTTCAAGTATTTTGGAGAGAACAAGCAAGCCTCCATCATGGGCGTTGCCACGACCTATCCGGGCATCCGGAATTTCAAACTGGCTGGCGGGCGTATGTTCACCGAAAGTGAAATCGACCGGCGTGCGAAGGTTGCCGTGCTTGGCGCCGACCTCACCACCGACCTCTACGGCGAAGATGCCGACCCCGTGAACACGGAAGTCCGCCTGAACGGTGTGGTCTTCACGGTGGTCGGCGTGCTCGAGCGGAAAGGCGCCCAAGGCCCCTTCAGTTTTGACGACCAGGCTCTGATCCCCTATACGACGGCTATGAACCGGATCCTTGGAACAGATTACATCAACGAGATCGATTTGCAGATTGGCGAGGATTCGGACCAGGAAGCCGTACAAACCAAGGTCGAGAACCTGTTGCGGCGGCGTCACAAACTGCGCAACGACCAGGACAACGATTTTCACGTCGCCAACATGGCCGAAATGGTGGAGGCTGCCCAGTCGGTGACGGGGATATTTACCTTGTTGCTCAGTGCGGTTGCGGCGATCTCGCTCGTGGTTGGCGGTATCGGGATCATGAACATCATGCTCGTGACGGTTACGGAACGCACGCGCGAGATTGGCATACGCAAGGCTATCGGCGCGAAAGACCGGGATATTCTTGTCCAATTTCTGCTCGAGGCGATTGTGATGAGCACCTTGGGCGGATTCATCGGCATCTTTGTTGGGGTGAGCGGCGCAAAGGTGGGCACCCTCGTAAGCGGGTTCCCTACCGTCGTCAGCACGGTCAGTATTGTGTTGGCATTGACGTTTTCCGTAAGCGTGGGCATCTTTTTCGGCTTCTATCCCGCGCGCCGCGCCGCGGCGATGGACCCGATTGAGGCGCTCAGCTACGAGTAACACGGAACACCTGGGGATATTGTGTGTGCGGGGCGGCTGGCGTATGGCGAAAGATGGGGTCCGCCGCCCCAACAACCTGCGGTAAAAAAAACTTGAAAAGTGCGTTTGGCAACCTTAGAATCCCGCGACTTGCGCGGGGCCTTATCCCCGAATTCTGGGCTACGGAGCCGCTCGGACGGGTGTCTGCAAGGTCGCATCATCGTAACGGAGAATCACGTTCAGGAGGAGGGTCTCGTGTCTTACGTAACCGATGTTCTCGAACTTGTGAAGAAGCGCAATCCTGGAGAGCCTGAGTTTCATCAGGCCGTACAGGAAGTTCTCGAGTCGCTTGACCCGGTGCTCACCCGCCATCCGGAATACCAGGAGAACCGGATTCTGGAACGCTTGACGGAACCGGAGCGGGTGATTATGTTTCGTGTGCCGTGGCTGGATGACCGGAACAACGTGCAGATACACCGTGGTTTCCGCATTGAATTCAACAGCGCCATTGGCCCGTACAAAGGCGGTCTGCGCTTCCATCCCACCGTGTATCTGGGCATTCTGAAATTCCTCGCATTCGAGCAAGTCTTCAAGAATTCGCTGACCACGCTCCCGATGGGCGGCGGAAAAGGCGGCTCGGACTTCGATCCCAAGGGCAAGTCGGACCAGGAGGTGATGCGTTTTTGCCAGTCGTTCATGACGGAGCTGCAACGCCACATTGGCCCCGATACCGATGTGCCGGCGGGCGATATTGGTGTTGGCGGGCGCGAGATCGGGTACCTTTTCGGCCAGTACAAGCGTCTCCGGAACGAATTCACGGGAGTTCTGACCGGGAAAGGCCTGAATTGGGGCGGCTCGCTCATTCGGCCGGAGGCCACGGGATACGGCGCGGTCTATTTTGCGCAAAATATGCTCGCAACGACGGGCGAAGACTTGAGCGGCAAGGCATGCACGGTGTCGGGGTCGGGCAACGTTGCCCAGTATACAGTCGAGAAACTCAATCAGCTCGGCGCGAAACCAGTATCGTTAAGTGACTCGAATGGCACCATTTACGACCCCGCTGGGATCTCGGCCGAGAAGTTGGCGTTCGTGATGGAGTTGAAGAATATCCGGCGCGGGCGCATCAAGGACTATACCGACAAGTTCCGCGGGGCGGAGTACCGCGACGGTGTGCGGCCCTGGGACATCAAATGCGATTGCGCGTTCCCGAGTGCGACCCAGAACGAGATCGATGGGAACGATGCCAGGACTTTGGTCAAGAACGGCTGCAAGGTGGTATCGGAGGGGGCAAACATGCCCACGAACCTCGAAGGGACCAAGGTTTTTCTTGAGAAGGGCGTCCTGTTTGGTCCGGGCAAGGCGGCAAATGCGGGCGGCGTGGCGGTTTCTGGACTCGAGATGGCGCAAAACTCTCAGCATACGCGCTGGACGCGAGAAGAAGTTGACGCGCGGCTGCAGGAGATCATGCATGCCGTTCACGACCAGGCTTACCAAGCCGCGGAGGAATACGGCTTCGCGGGGAACTACGTTGTGGGCGCGAACATCGCCGGGTTCGTCAAGGTTGCGGATGCAATGCTCGACCAAGGTGTTGTATAGGATGTTTCGTAAGGCGGGTCGAACCGCCTCAGAGTCAGATGCATTGACGGGCACGAGGGCACCATGAGTTCTCGTGCCCGCGCTTTTCGTTGTTGCGCATCGGGCCCGCTGGCGTGTTTGAGCGGAAACTTAGCTGAATGTGGTAGGCTGGGTTCCTGGAAACGCCGCTTAGCGGGAGATGCCCATGCGCGAAGATTCCCACCGGACACGGTATCACTTCCAGCCGTTGAAGCACTGGATGAACGATCCCAACGGACTTATCCAGTGGCAGGGTGAATACCATCTCTTTTACCAGCACAATCCCGGCGGAGCACTGTGGGGCAACATGCATTGGGGCCATGCGGTCAGCAAGGACCTGTATCATTGGGAACACTTGCCGCTTGCCCTGGCGCCCACTCCCGGAGGTTGCGATGCGATGGGGGTCTTCTCGGGTTGCGCCGTAGACAACAATGGCGAGCCGGTCCTGATGTATACGGGCATCGCCCCCGAGGTCCAGTGCATTGCCAACGGGGACGCGGCCATGCGCAGCTTCGAGAAATTCGCCGGGAACCCGGTAATCGCGCATCCGCCTGAAGGCATGGATGTCACGGGATTTCGAGATCCGTGCGTATGGCGCGAGGAAGACGGCTGGCGCTGCGTCATCGGGTCAGGGATCGCCCGGGAGGGCGGGGCTGCGCTTCTGTACCGGTCGCCCGACCTTCGTGAGTGGGAGTACCTGCATCCTCTGCTGACCGGAAAAGAAGACAAGAGCGGCGCAATGTGGGAATGCCCGAGTTTCTTTCCTCTGGGGGGCAAACATGTTCTGCTCGTCTCGGCGCTGGGCACGGTGCTCTATTTCGTTGGGGCGTATTTGGACGGGCGCCTCGCCGTGGAGCACGCCGGCCGGCTGGATCATGGTCCGGCATATTACGCGGCGCAAACGTTTCAGGATGCGGGAGGGCGGCGGATCGCGTTCGCGTGGCTGCGGGAAAGCCGCAGCGACGCCGCCCAGGAAGCGGCGGGCTGGTCGGGCGTGCAATCGCTTCCGCGCGTGTTGACCCTGGGTTCTGACGGCGTGGTGCTGGCGGAACCTGCCCGCGAGCTGGAGCCGCTCCGCAAAAACGGCGAGCACCGGGAAGGGGTGTTGCTCAAAGTCGGCGACGAGCTTGCGTTGGATGTTGTCACCGGCCGCCAGTTTGAGTTGCACGCCAGGATCGAGGCACGTGAGCGGGGCCGCGCGGGATTTGTGGTGTGCGCCTCGCCCGAGCGGGCCGAGCGAACGCTGGTCTATTACGATTGTGCTGCAAAGGAGCTGTGCATTGACACGCGCGGCTCGAGCCTGAGCGGCGAAGTTGCCACAGGCCTGTACCGGGCGCCGCTTGGAATGTGTCCGGGAGAAACCGTGGACCTGCGAGTCTTCGTGGACGGGTCAGTCGTCGAGGCGTTCTCGGGCGGTCGCGCGTGGGTGACGGCGCGCACCTACCCCGAACGTGAGAACAGTGTGGGCGTATGGGCGTATGCGGAAGAAGCTGAGGGCCGGATGAAAACGCTCGATGCGTGGCCGCTGACGGTGAGCTGAATGGGCTCGATTCGGTCCTGATGCTGCTTCCACGCGGGCAGGCTTGCCTGTTCCGCCCCGCCGGGATGTGCCCGAAGGCACCCTCAAGCTTCGTGTGCGCGCCCGGCTGGCGGAATCGGGTGAATGGACCGAGGCGATCGTCGAAAAGGAACTGCCCATCTCGCAGACAGCCATCCTCATTTGCGATATGTGGGACATGCACTGGTGAGGCGGCGCGGCAGAGCGCGTCGATGCCCTGGCGAAGAAAATGGGGCCCGTGGTACAGGCCGCGCGCGGAAAGAGCTTGCAGACTATTCATGCCCCTTCCGATACGCTGGATTTCTATGCGGATGCGCCGCAGCGCCGCCGGTACAGCCTCCGCTACTGGCGCCCCTCGCTTACACGCGAAGGCTTTCTGGCAGGGCTGCCGCAGGGTCTGGCTCGAACCGCGCCTAAGCTACTCGCGCGTGCCTCTGTAGTAGTCCGCGAGGGCCTTCATGAGTACTTGGCCGGACTCGACGTTTTCCTCCTTGGTGTAGAGGGCGCCGCCGCCTTCGCAGAGGATAGTGGTGATGCCGAACTGCATGTGCGTGCCCTCGGTCCATTGGTTCGCGTTTTCTTCCTTCAGCGGCCATTCCTCGAGGGTGCGAACGACGTCGTTGGCGTCATATTTGTCAAGAAGGTCACGGAACTTGGTCCAGGAGCCGAGCTTGTCTTCGGTCATTTCGGGTCCCGCGATGATACGGGGATCGGTCTTGCCGCCCCAGGTGTGAATGCTCCATGCCGTGACAGGGGGAGTGTTCGAAGCCATAAGGACTTCGAGGTCGCTCTGCACGATGCAGGCCTCGTGGGCCTGCTTCTCGTTATCGGCGCCGGTATGGCGGTAGGTGCGGTTCATGTCGTATCCCTCGGCGTTGACGCGGTACCACCCCTTTGACGGGGCGTCGGGGCTCATCATGGGCACGAAATGGCAGATGGTGCGCTGGCGGAAAGCCGCGGCGGCATCGCTGAGCATCCAGTCGATCATACCGGCCATGCGCCACTGCGAGTTATGTTCTCCGGGATGCTGGTTGGCGAAGTAATGTACCCAGCGTTTTTCGCGGGGCACGCTGCTCGCGGGGTCAGTGATTTCCAGACGGAAAAGATCGCGCCCCTCGATGGATTTGCCAAGTATATGGACTTTTACGAAGGGGCTCTTCCCCCAGTTTGCGACGAGTTCGGAGAGTTTTTCGTACGACATGGGCACCTGGTGGCCCACATACACGACGTCCTGTTCGAATACGGGGAAGATGAGTGTGTCGCGCTGCTTGTCAACCTTAGGGCCGTTCTGCCAGTGGACGGGATGCCATGTCTCGTTGTCGTACGAATACGAAAAGGCATATTCATTGAAGTAGTAGTCGGGCCCGCCGTCGAACACGACATCGAGACGGAGATTATTGCCCTTTGCGTTGCGCAGGATGGTGAACTGCGGGCGGTTGTTCCAGTCAGGGTGGCCGGGCGCGGCACCAAGGGAGACTTTGAAGTGGTTTTCCGCCACCCGTTCGATGGTGGCTCCCTGTGAGCCCAGGGGCCCCTCGAACGTGAAGTCCTCGACCGAAAGCGTTGCCGCGTGGGCCGCTCCCGCTTTCATCGTGGCTGCTACGAGGATGCCTGCGCAAATGACGCGTGTCATCTTGAAACCTTTCCGTAAGATGTTGCGGTATGGCTGCGAAAATGGGCCGCAAGAGCCCTCGAGTCCCTTCCTATACGCGTTTTGGCGAAGCCAGTCAAGGAGACCCGGAACGGCTTAAGGTATTCAGAGGGTGCAGGGGAGTGACTCCGGCGAGTGTCAATGGACGAGAGGAAAGAGGCGAGGGTGGCGCGCTCATTGGCATGGCGTTTGTTGTGCCGGTACAATGGCGGGGCATGGGGGCCGGATTGGCGCAAGAGAGGAAAGTTCCATCGCTGATGGGGAGTATCTGATATGTCGAAGGGCACCGATGTTCGATGCAGGGGCGCTGCGCTGTATTTTCTGCCCGTGGAGACGCGGGTCCCGCTGAAGTTCGGGAGAGAGACCCTGACCCATGTCACGTGTGCGCGGGTTCGGGTGCGCGTCGAGAATGCGGAGGGAAAGTGCGCGGAAGGCTGGGGCGAAACGCCATTGAGCGTCACGTGGGTCTGGCCCAGCAGCCTCTCCTACGAAGAGCGCGAGAATGCGCTTAAGGAAATGTGCCGCCGGCTCACAACGGCTTGGGCGGGTTTCGAGGTGATGGGGCATCCCATGGAAATCGGGCACGCGTTCCTGGAGACGCGGTTGCGGGAAATCCTTGGTGAGTTGAACAGCGGGCGGCAGGGCAGGGACCCCATGCCGTGGCTGGCGGCACTGGTGTGCTGCTCGGCCTTTGATGTCGCCCTGCATGATGCTTACGGGATTCTAAACCGGACGCCCATTTATGAAACCTACAACCGGGGCTATATGAACCGTGACCTCTCCCATTTCCTGGCGCCGGCAGAAGGATGCGAAGTCTCGTTTAGAGATAAGTACCCGGCGGATTTCTTCAGTCTGCCGCGGCCCGATACGCTGCCCGCGTGGCACCTGGTGGGGGGGGTGGATCCCCTCGATGAAAGCGAATTGACCGGCAAGGAACCCGACGACGGGTATCCGGTGCTTCTGACGGATTGGATCGAACG
Organism: Candidatus Hydrogenedentota bacterium; assembly: GCA_035416745.1. Classification (NCBI taxonomy): domain Bacteria; kingdom Pseudomonadati; phylum Candidatus Hydrogenedentota; species Candidatus Hydrogenedentota bacterium. The sequence goes on from DAOLNV010000020.1 coordinate 71,918, forward strand.
GGATGGACTGAACTGTCTGAAAGTAAAACTTCGCGGCAACAACGCGGCCTGGGACTACGACCGGCTGGTTAAAGTCGGCGGAATTGCAGTACGGAACGACGTGGACTGGCTGACGGCCGACTTCAATTGCACGGTAACCGACCCGGACTACGTGAACGGCATCCTGGACCGGCTGATGCGGGAATATCCTCGCATCTACGGGAAGATCCTGTACGTCGAACAGCCGTTTCCGTACGACCTGGAGGAGAACCGCATCGACGTGCACAGCGTGTCGGCCCGAAAACCGCTGTTTATGGACGAAAGCGCCCACGACTGGCGGCTGGTGCGCCTGGGGCGGGGTCTGGGGTGGACCGGCGTGGCGCTCAAGACGTGCAAGACCCAGACGGGGGCGCTGTTGAGTCTGTGCTGGGCCAAAGCCCACGGCATGACTTTGATGGTGCAGGACCTGACGAACCCCATGCTTGCGCAGGTCTCTCACGTGCTTCTGGCAGCGCATGCGGGAACGATCATGGGGGTCGAGACCAACAGCATGCAGTTCTATCCGGAGGCGTCTCTTCCCGAGCAGCACGTGCATCCCGGATTGTACCGGCGCCGCGGTGGATGCTTGGACTTGTCGACGGTGTCGGGTCCCGGATTCGGGTATCGGGTGGGCGAAATCAAACGAACCCTGCCGAAACAGGAGATCGTGGCAGGAGCGTAAGGCTTG
>DAOLNV010000021.1:0-55280 GCA_035416745.1 Candidatus Hydrogenedentota bacterium
GCGTCAGGCGCCCGGGCGTTCGGCGTATGAGAAAGCGTAGAGCTTTCCTTTGACCAGTTCGAACTGCAGGGCCAACGGTTCCAGGGCGCCGAACCCCGATTCCCATGTGACCTCGGCATCCGTACAGGATGTGGCAATCGGCCTGCTGTGGGCGATTTCCTTGCCTTCACCGTTGAGCGCAGCGACTACGATACGGCCACCGTCCGGTATATCCGCGGAGACCTTCAGCGGCGGCGTCATGGATAACGGTTGCGTGCGCACCAGGCCGGGCGTGTCTGACGACTCCGGTTCGAATCCGGCAAAACCGTCCGGGCGCAAGGTGGCAAGGCAGAAGAAGCCGTCGCGCCAATTGGTATGCGGGCCGTTGCTCCCGCCGTAATAGAGGCGAACCTCGTCTTTCAGAAACACGGGGTATGCTGCGGGGTACACGCAGCCCCAGTCATATGCGCCCTCGGTTTCCGCGTTGGGTATGAGGGCTTTGCCGGGCTCCACGCGATGCCATGCCAGCGTATCCGGGCTCCAGGCCAGTTCGGTGTGGGCGCGGTCGGTTTCCGTGTTGAAAATGACCACCAGCCCGAGATAGCACCCGCAATAGCGAAACACCGGCATGGCATAGGTCTGCAGATGGGGTTCGAGCCCCTCCAGAACGACCTGCGCCTTGGTCCACGTGAGAAAATCGGGGCTCTCGGTGCGTCCAACCTGCCGGACCTTGTCCCACAACCGGGTCAAACCGACATACTTGCCGAGTTCCGGACTCCAAAGCGCGTTGTTGTGCGTGTCTCCCGCCGCCTCGATTTGCGGACACTTCACGGGAGGCGCCCAATGCAGCCCGTCGGCTGAAAACGCGACGGACATGGGGTTCTCGTTGAAGAACATCTTGAAACGCCGTGCCGGCTCGGTCTCATGAGTATCTTTGAATATCCCCGCCCCGTGGGGACCGATTTCGACAATGTTCGAGAGCTCGCCGTCATACTTCCGGATGTCCATGAGCGGTTTGCGCCATGACAGGCCATCCTCGGACTCGGCGTAGCAGACACCCATCACGCGGTCATGGGGGCGGTACGGGACCGCATCGCGTTTCTCGAACGGCGTATCGATGACCGCCGGGTCGCGGATGAAGGGGCTGTACCAGCATTTGTAAAGGCCGTCGTCCTCATCCAAGAGCACGTTGGCATACAGGTTATCGAAACGGACTTCCCACGGTTTATCCTCGGCAAACAGAGGATTTCGACTGCTCTTGGCCACGGGCGTCACGGTCAATTTCGCGTTGATGGTTTCGGCAATCACCCGGCTATCCAACGCGAGACATTTCCGGCGCCCGGCCGGCTCAGCAGCGCCTGTTGGCTCGCTTCGCCACCCTAGCGCGCCCGCGGCAATCATGCCGCCCATGGATTGTAGAAACCCGCGACGATTCATGCTGCCTCCTCTACTCGTATGCCTTGCGGCGCTTCTCTCATTGGCGCTGCACGTCCTCCACCCATTTCTCGTGAATCTGCGCAAGCCGCGCCACGATTTCCGGCTTTTCCGCGGCCAGGTTCCTGGATTCGCCGGGGTCCTCAGCAAGATTCGAGAGGAAGAATTCCTGGGCGGGGATTTCGTTGCCATTACGGGTCGAGGCGGGACCGTTCACGACGAGTTTCCAATCGCCTTCGCGGACAGCCCACTGTTTGTCCACTTGCCAGCAGAGCACGCCGTGCGGCGACGCGGCATCCGCCGATGCGATCACATCAGCAATGTTTTTGCCATCGAGAACACGGTCCGGCGCGGCAACCCCGCAGTAGTGGGCAGTGGTGGGCAGCCAGTCGATGCTTGCCGCCACTTGGCCGCGCACTTCGCCCTCGGGAATCGTGCCCGGCCAGGACACGATGCACGGCACCCGAATCCCGCCCTCCCAGAGCGTGAACTTGTGCCCGCGGTACGGTCCCGTGGCGCCTCCGCCGAAATTGGCGCGCTCCTCGACGGAATGGCCGTTGTCGCTCAAGAAGATGATGAGCGTGCTCTCGCGCAGCCCCAGTGCGTCCACCTTGTTAATGACCGCACCGATCTTCTCGTCGACGGTCGAGACAAAGGCCGCGTAAGCTTTGCGGGGTTCTTCAAGGTCCGCATACATCGTGCGGTACTCTTCCTCGCCTTGCATGGGATAGTGCGGCACGTTAAAGGGCAGGTACAGGAAGAAGGGGGAGTGCTGGTTCTCTTCGAGGAAGCGGTGCGCTTCACGCACGACCAGTTCGGGGAAGTACTTGCCCTCCTGCCACACCACCTCGTTGTTGCGCCACAGGTCGTGGCGGTTCGGGCCGCTCCAGTAGAAGAAATGCGAGTAGCTGTCGATACAGCCAAGCTTGTGGCCGAAGAACTCATCGAACCCCTGCGACAGCGGGGCCTGGTCCTCCATCTCGCCCAGATGCCATTTCCCGAATATCCCCGTGCGATAGCCCCCGCCCTTGAGCATTTCGGCGATGGTCACCTGGTTTCCGGGCATGCCGGTCTCGCCGTGCGCATTGGTCGCCAGTCCCGCCCGTTGCGGATACCGCCCCGTCAGAAGTGCCGCACGCGACGGCGAACATATTGGCGCGCCCACATAAAACTGGGTAAACCGAGTCCCGCGCGCGGCCAAGGCGTCGAGGTTCGGCGTGTGCAGATCCTTCGCGCCGAAACAGTTGAGGTCGATGGTTCCCTGGTCGTCGGTCACTATCAGGATAACGTTAGGCCTCCGTTCAGACTGCGGCGCGGCGAGGGCTCGTCCGCCCAGTGCCAGGGCGGCGGTGCAGATACCCGTCATCCGCAAAAAGTCTCGCCTGTTGTGTGCCGAAGGCGCCATCATTCGGTCCTTTCTCCCTCAGACTTTTCCCGCATTACGGGCAGATATCCGAGTGATTTCAGAAAAGCATCGCCCTCGCGGAGAGTCGCTTCAAAAGCCTCCCGGGAGCGATTGTAGTTGAAGAATCCGTGGCCAGCCCTCTCGAAGGGCACAAGCTCGCACCGGTTGCCCGCCGACTTCATTACCTCACAGAACCGTTGAGCGCTCTCGAACGGCACCGTCATGTCTTCCGTACCGTGGAAAATAATCGTGGGAGGCGCCCCGGCCTTGACGTGATGCACCGGCGACAGTTCGCGTTCGCGGCCCTTGATCTCTTCGATATCATGCTCTCTTCCAGTCGTGTCGAGGACCGGATTGAACAACATCATCGCGTTGGGCTTCGAACTCACATCCGCGTTGTCGCCAGCCTCGAACCCCTTGATGACACCCGTGCATGCGGCCACGTGGCCGCCCGCCGAGCCGCCCCCTGCCACGATGCGTTCCGCGTCGATGCCCAAGTCTTCGGCGTGGGCGCGCAGGTAACGCACAGCCGATTTGCCGTCCTCGACGCACTCGAAGGGAGTGGTGCCATGCCGGGATCTCACGCGGTACTCTGCCGAAAACGCGACCATGCCAAGTCCGGCGTAATGAGCGCTTTGCGGGTAGAACTGCCCGGGCGAACCTGACTTCCAGCCGCCGCCAAAGAAGAAGATTATCGCCGGCCGCTTGTCGCCGGTTCTCCAGCCTTCGGGCTTGAACACGTGCAGACGCAGCGTAACGTAGCCGATGGTCTTATAGACGAGTTGTTCCGGCGCGAATTCGTCGTCTTCGACCGCACCGGCGGCGCTTGCAGCCGCCAAAGTGCTCCCGATAAGCGCCATTGCCAGACACCCCGCCATGCTTCCCGGCGCCTGACGATTCTTCATCCCACGCACGGGTGCTCTCCTCTTATACGCGGCCGGAAGGCCGCGCGTTGTCCTTGATGTCCTGCTGGAATTGCTCAAGCAATTTCTTGAGCCGTTCCACAACCTCAGGATGCTTGTCGGCGACGTTCGTCGTCTCGCCAATATCGGCATCGAGGTCGAACAGGGCCCATCCAATCTCCCTGGTCTCGTATGGGCCGGGCCATCCGCCGCCGCCTTTTGAAGCCACGCTCCCATATTTGTGGGGCATGTGCAATTTCCACTTGCCGCTCCGCACAGCTTCGAGATTCGCGCCGCGGTGATAGAAGAAGGCGTCGTGCGGCGTTTTGGCGCCTGATTCTCCGGATAGCAGCGGCCAGATGTTCTTCCCGTCGATTCGGCGGGCATTGTCCAGCGCCGCCCCCGCCAATCCGGCAAACGTGGGCAGCAGATCGAACATGACGCCCATCTCGCGGCACACGGTCCCGGCGGGGATCTGTCCCGGCCACCGCGCGATGAACGGCTCGCGCTGTCCCCCCTCGAAGGTCATTCCCTTGCCCTCCCGCAGGGGCAGGGCCGAACCCGCATGATCCCCGTAACTCAGCCACGGCCCATTATCCGAGATGAACACGGCCAGGGTGTTCCTGTCGAGCCCGAGATCTCGCAACGTGGCCAATATCTCCCCTACCGACCAGTCCATCTCCATGAGCACGTCGCCGTACAGGCCCTGCTTCGACCTGCCGGCGAACTTGTCCGATACATGCAGCGGCACGTGGGCCATCGTGTGGGCCAGATAGACCAGGAACGGCTCGTCCTTGTGGGCCGTGATGAAATCCACCGCATGTCGTGTGTACCAGGTCGTGAGCTGGCGCTGGTCGGGGTTGTATTGAACGATTTCGTCGTTATGGATGAGGGGCAAGGCAGGGAACGCGTCGTATGTGGGGTGCCGGGGCCACATGTCGTTCGAGTAGGGCAGTCCGAAGTATTCGTCGAAGCCGTGCCGCGCAGGCAAGAACTTCGGATGATGCCCGAGATGCCATTTGCCGAAACATGCCGTGGCATAGCCGCGCGGTTTGAGCACCTCGGCAATGGTGGTCTCCCCGTCGTTTATGCCGATATTCGCGGTATGGTCCAGCACGTTCGGCAGCCCGACGCGAGTGGGATAACATCCCGTCACGAGCGCGGCCCGCGAGGGCGTGCACGTTGGCGCCGCCGAATAGAAGTCCGTGAAGCGCACCCCTTCGGCTGCCATACGGTCCAGGTTCGGCGTTTCGTACCCTTCCGCGCCGAAACAGCCGACGTCGCGGTAGCCGCAGTCATCGGCGAGGATGATCACGAAATTCGGGCGGTCGGCAGGCGTCCTCGGCGTGGCTGCAGCACGGCGCGGCATGCCCCACGCCGCCAACCCCGCGCTCGAGGCCGCGATAAAATCCCGTCGCGTCATTGTTGAGCCAAACATCAGCAGACCCCCTTTCGGAAAGTGGAGCCTGAGACCGGGCCAGTCCCGTCTCTGCTCGTTCCTCGCTTCGTTTCGGACAAGCCGTTTCTTCGCAGCCGGCTCCCTTCATGAATACCCCCCGGCCGAGGTGGATTTCAAGCACCGGCATGGAGCCCAAATCGCCGAATAACACGACGGTTGGGGAAACTCACACGGAGACACGGAGGAAATGAAGCCCGCGCCGAAGCGAAATCTACTCGGCCTCTCCGTTTATGATGCGGGAAATGCCGTCACTCATCAAAGCCTCGCTGAAGGTGAGTGGCGTGAACCGCAGACAGGTCAACACCAGCTTGCGGTGCGCCTTTGTGACCTTCTCCACGGATATGAGTTCCACAAGAACGGCATCCTTCACGATGAAGTCTGCACGAAACCCTTCGTCGAACCGGATCCCGTGAAGCTCAAGGGGATGGGAACTTGGCGTGCCTCGCGCAGATCCCAGGCCTCCAAATTGCGTGCAGGAACCGCTTCGTACACTGTTTCCAACAACTCGGGACCCGTATCTTGATGAAGCGCCGCCGCGCAATCCACTGTGATGCTTCCTGTCTCATTTTGTTTCGGAGGACTCGATCTTCGTGTTCTCCGTGTCTCCGTGTGAGTTCGTTCTTGTCTGTATGGAGAAAATAAGATCCCTCCAGCGAGGGCTTTCTTATCCCGCGATTAGGCATGGAGGAAAAAAACAGGCAAGAGGGCCAAGGGCGCAAGACACAGCCAATCGGAGCCCGGCAATCACCTTTCAACGATAACCCGCGCCACGTATACCGACGCCGTACTCTTAGTATGGTTGGGTTCGCTTTCCTGGTCGTGCTGCGAGTACCAGCTGATAAAGAAGGCCGGCTGCCCGGCGTCCAGCGACGCTGGGTCCGCCACCAAGCCGGGATACGACGTGTCCCCGCCGCTCGGGAGCGTCAGCAATGGCCGCACACGGCACTCATCCGGATACAGTTCCCAAAGACGCGTGACATACCCCCCATCCGCGTTGCGGCCCCGGCCCGCGACAAAAAAACGGCCCTTCCACTCCGCAATCGCGGGACTGTGAATCAACTCGCCCAAATCGTGCGCGGTCCAGGTTTGTTTCGACGGGTCGGACCGGTGCAGCCAGGCGTTGCCCGGCGCATCACCAGTACGAGTGACCAGCCACATCGAGCCGTCGTCCTCGAACCACATATCGGCTTCTCCGCTCATGCGCTCGGTCGTAACGGTACTCACCAGCTCCCACGCGAGGCCGTCTTCGGACCGCAACAGCCGCGATTCGCGCATCGGCGGCCGCGGACGGTACGCAGAATACGCTATCGAGTAAAAGGCGCCGCCATGATGCCGTACGCGCCACAGCCACCACTTCTGCTCGTAAACACCTCGCACGTCCGACCACGTCTGACCATCCTCCGACGACGCGAAATGCGAGCGCACGTCCTGGCGGCTGGGAGTGCCGTGGTCTTCGGCGTGTTCGAGGTCCCACACGCCGAAGTACACATAGAGCCGCTCCCCCGTAACGGCGAAATGCGGATCGCGATCATCGCCGAAAGTCTTCAGCGTCCCGCAAGGTTCCCATGTTTTCATGTCTGGGCTGCGCATTACGCGTATCTCGCCATCCATGGAACCGTGATCCTCGCCGTGGCGGAAGCAGAGGTAGTACATGTCTTTCCACCGGGTGAGGTCCGTGAAGGCATTGTGGCGCCCGTCACCGTAGGCTTTCTGCATCCAGTCGATGCGCGCGAGTGGTTCATCTTCCCCCGCGCTCGCCTGCATTGCGAACGCGCACCCCATCCCAGCCATCAACACAAGCATCGCGCTTGATGAGATCCGGTGCATGGATTCGCCATTTCCTTTCCAAGTCTATCCTTGAATACTCGCCCGCGCGCCGCGTGACGCCGAAAACACGGGGTCAGGGCTTGTACGGCACCGTGCCCGAATCGTCCACGGTGTAGCCGAAACGCTCGATATATACGGGACCGGGCAAGAATTCGTCTCTCCGCTGGGCAAGCTTGGCGTTCAACTGCGCGTCCAGTCTTGCCTGAATCTCGGCCGCCGGCGGCTCGTTACACAGGTTCTTGAGCTGGTACGGGTCGTTCTCGTTGTCAAACAGCAGCCAGGGCCCATCGAGAGCGCGGACGTAGGTGTATTGGCCGTCGACTATACCTCGGTATTCCCGGCCGCCCTGTTTGCGCGTAACCTGCCCGAACGGCTGCGGACACATGATCACCGCCGCGCCATCGCCCGGATTCGGTCCCCCCTGGATATGGCCCGAATAGTCCAAACCCTCTACACTGCCGGGAATGGGCAAGCCACACAGACCGAGCAGCGTGGGCATGATGTCCGGCGCATCGATGGGCGTTTCAAGCACCCGCCCCTCCTTGCCGAGCACAGCGGGATACCGCAGCAAGAACGGCACGCGGATGGACTCTTCGTAGGGCCACTGCTTCTTCCACAGACCATGGCAGCCATGCATGTCGCCGTGGTCCGATGTAAACACGAACACCGTGTCTTCAGCAATCCCGGTCTCCGTCAGCGTCCGGTCAAGGTCAGCGAGGCAATCGTCGAGCGCGGCAATGTGCGCGTAGTATCCCGCCAGGCCGGCACGGGCTTTCTCCTGAGCCTCCCCGGGAGCATTGGGCCGCAAGACCACGTCTTCCGGCCGGAACCGTTGCCGGTATTTCTCGGGAGCGGTCTCATAAGGCTCATGGGGCGGCCCCCACGACACGAACAGTATAAAGGGCCTCTGCCCGTTGGCATGGTCCTTGATGTATTGCTGCGCATCACGGGTTTGCGCGATGGCGTCGTAACCTTCCCAGACAAGCTTCTGGTCCGCATCGGCGTAGTAAGCCGAATCGTTGTAGTTGTGGGTGCACTCGAGGACCTTCCAGTAGTCCCACCCCTGCCGCCGCTCCCAGGGGATGTAACTGGACCGGCCGTGTCCGTCAAGATGCCATTTGCCAATATACGCCGTGTCGTAACCGGCGTCTTTGAAAGCCTCCGCAATCGTGACGGCATTGCCAGGCAGCGGCACGTCGTTCATGAACACGCCATTGGTCAGGGGGGACTGCCCGGTCATCAAACTGGCGCGGTAGGGTGTGCACACCGGGCACCCCGACACTGCTCGGACAAAATCCACGCTCTCGGAAGCCAATTGGGCCAGGTGTGGCGCATCAACATTCGGGTCGCCCGAATAGGGTGTGGCCTGAGCGCGCCATTGATCGGCGAACACAAATACCACGTTGGGCTTCCCCGAAGGCCTCCCGCCGGATGGCTGGGCGTAAGCCGCGGTGTGTAACGCCGCCGCCCCGACTGCCGCGCTTCCCAGAAATCGCCGGCGGCTCATCTCAGACCGCGGAAAAGGCGGCCGGTTCACTTCGGCTTTTCGCATGATAAACGTCCCTCCACCCACATGGTAGAAGACGCGCCGGTGCCGCCGCAAACCTTTCCAGGAAACGTTGACCCTGAACGGGTCAAGACGGCCGCCCTCCCCCACAAATAATGATTGTGGGCGGTCCGGGCGGAGCTTCCGGCCTTGTGCCGGACCAACCAAGGGCCGCACTGGCCTGGCAGGCACACATCCCGCAACCGGAATGCATCACTCCTCCGCAGGCAATTCCCCCAGTCTTCGAGCCTCCTCAAAAAACACTTCCCGCTTTATCCGTTCGATGGTGGCGTCATAGTCCCACTCAGACGATAGCGGCCGCCATCCAATACTGTCGGAGAGCCGGTTCAGAAACGCGAGCAGCTTCCCCCAAGGATCCTGAATCCCGAGCCCGCCGAGAGAGACACCGCTCAGAATGATACCATGCCCGCCGTCGGCCAAGGCCCACAACCCATAGATGGCGGTGCCGGCGGTCATACCCGGCTGCAACACCAAATCGCCGTCGGCAACGCCCTGCTCAGCCAGCCGCACAAGATAACTCAATACGCGCTGCTCGACCTCCTCGAAACGTTTCTCGCGGCCGGCAGACACCTTCTCGCGGAACGAGCGGGTAATGGTCCGGGTGATTTGAATATCCCCCGGGTAGAGCCGCGAAAAGTATTCGGTCGCGATAGCGAACGCCAGCATCTGTTCGCGGCTCCGGCCCGCGAACGCCATAGCCCGCTGGAACATCGCGTACCGCGACTCGTGCGCGCGCTCGGCTAACGTCACGATAATGTCCTCTTTACACGGGAAATGGAGATAGACCGTGCCCTTGGCGCAGTTGATCCGCTGGGCAATCTTGCCCATCGTAAGGTTGTAATAGCCCTCGTCGAAGAACATCTCCCGGGCAACCTCGAGAATAAGCTCCTCGCGCTCGCGAATTTCACGCTGTTTCGGCGAGAGATGGTTCTCGGCGTCATGCATGGGGAGTGCCCCCTCGTGCTGATTCGCCGGGAACGTGCCCGGCCTCATGGCCCCCGAACTTAAACGCGACCCGCTCATGCTGCGGCCCCCTAACTGGAAGACTAACGCCCAACACCGACACAGTATACTGCATCCCACCCCCTCGTCCGCAAGGCTAACGGCCCTTTTCGAAACAATCCGGCCCGGGCGGCGTCGCGGTTCCCCCTTCCGCACGCACCAAACCCGGGCCGGACTCCTATTCACCCGATCTCGTCTTTATGAACTCCGCCTTCACGCCAGAACCGCTGGGGTGTCCAGACCGGCGCGATTATCAACCATAGGGATCCATCGCCACCATCATCTGGGTCATCACCTGGGACCACGTGGCATTGATGGGGAACTTGCCCGGATACCGGATGAATTCGACGTGACCGTCCATGAACAGCGAATTCCCGCCGCCTGGAATATGATTGAACGAAGGCCGGTGGTCCGACATCGGTGACGTCGCGACGATGGCCGTGTCCCACATCACCGCAATCTGACTCTACGCTTTCGCGCTCCCAGAAGGATTGTTGATGTCCGTGATGAAGAACCGCTCGATGCCCTCGCGCAGACGGTATACGGTCTGGTTATCGGTGAGACTGATGTCGCCCTCATGCAACGAACTCCAGAAACCGGTATCGTTCACCGACACTACCGACGCTACTGGCAGGCCACCCGTCAACGCGTTGAACATGGGGCCCGTACTCGAGACTATTCCCAAAAAGTCCGGGTGCAAATCCGTCACCCAGTTCATCGGATACTTGTTCTCGTCCACACCCGGAAGGAGGTAGTGCTGAGGCTGAAACGCCCAGCCCAGGTAGTTGTAACAGATGTTCCAGAACCTTCCGGGATATAGCGGTTGTTCCACGTAATAATTCTCCCAGTAACCCCACGTGTCGGCGCCCACGTCAGACGGACACCGCGCAATGTTCACGTCCGTCCAGTACTCGGGATACAAGTACGGGCAGTGAGGCCACAGGTGGTTCGAGTTCGCATATTGGCTGTCCGCCGCGGGGTTGGTGTCGTAGGAGCCCGCGTGGTACAGCATCATGGGCGGAAATTTCTCGCCTTTGCTCTCGTTCGCGTACATCTTGAAGATCAAACCAAACTGCTTCAGGTTGTTTGCGCAGCTCGCGCGGCGGGCCGCTTCACGCGCACGCGCCAACGCCGGCAACAGAATCGCAGCCAAGATCCCAATGATGGCAATCACGACCAACAGCTCAATCAAGGTAAATCCTCTTCTCTTCATGTCATCAATCCTCCCAGTTACTGAACCAATTGACCCAGATCACTATGAAATGCACAAACGCATTTTATGACGGAAGGTCAGTCCTGTCAACTGGTTTTCCAATCCCTTATCGAAGGTTCTCCTGGTCCTCTGGATGCCCCTTTCGACATCTCTTCTACGCCGGCCTTTGCCAAACCCGGATAACCTCAACGTTGGGGTGAAATGCCTCCCCGTCATGCTTTCGCCTGAGAGGCTTCAGGCTGCGTATGTCTGGCGTGAAACGCAGATACCTTCTGATAAACCCTTAAAATATAAGAAGTTAGGACTGCGGCACAAATCGTGATAGAAAGTCACGATTCTCCTTGACAACGCCGCTTCTCGGATGGTATAGTTTCTGTGAAACGAATCACAATGTGAACAAGTTCACAAGAGCACCGATTACAAAGGGGTGGCGCCGTGATTTCCGATAAAACTGTGGCCAGACTGAGTGTGTACCGCCGCGTCTTACTGGACATGCAAGACGCCGGCCAGGCCCACGTTTTCTCACATGAACTCGCTTCGAAGTCCGGATGTACGGCGGCCCAGGTGCGCCGCGACGTCATGGCCACGGGCTATACCGGCAGTCCGGTTCGGGGCTATGACGTGGCCGCACTGGGAGCCAGCATCAGCGAATTCCTGTCTCACGCCGACGCGCAGAGGGTCGCCCTTGTCGGCATCGGCAACCTGGGCAGGGCATTGATGGCGTTCTCCCCGCGGCAAAACCCGCGGATTCCCATCGTGGCGGCGTTCGACAACGACCCGGCCAAGGTGAACCGCGTCATTCATGGTTGCCGGTGCTATCCCGTGCAGCAGCTCGAAGAAATCGTTGAGCGGGAAGGTATCCGGATAGGCATCATCGCCGTCCCGGCGGCAGCAGCGCAGGACGTCGCACGGCGCCTGTGCCGCGCAGGGGTGGTGGGACTGCTCAACTTCGCCCCCACGCATGTCTGGGTGCCGCCGCACGTCTATATCGAGAATCTGGACCTCAGCATGTCGCTGGAGAAGGTGGCGTTTTTCGCCGGCCAACAGGCGGCAGAAAAGGAAATCAATTCATGAACACGAGCACGGAGCAGCCGGCCGTCCAGCCGGACATTCAAGACATCTTGGACCGCTACCCCGGCGCGGGACGCGATGCCCTGATCCCCCTGTTGCAGGAGATCCAGGACACACACGGGTATCTGTCGAGAGAAGCCATCGCCGGAGTGGGCGCGCACCTGAACCTGCCCGCAAGCAAGATTTACGGCGTGGCGACGTTTTACAACCAGTTCCGGTTTCAGCCGCTCGGGCGGTTTCACGTTCAGGTATGCCGGGGAACCGCGTGCCATGTCAAAGGTTCCCTGAAAGTCCTTGATGCGGTCCGGCAAGAACTGAAAGTCGAACCCGGCAAAACCACCCGCGACGGCCTGTTCAGCCTGGAGGTCGTCGCATGCATCGGCGCATGCGGACTCGCCCCCGTGATCAGCATCAACGGAGAGTTCCACGCCAATATGACCCCTCAAAAGGTCCGCGGCTTGTTGGACGAACTCCGGGAAGAGGTCGAAAATGAAAACGAACGGTAATGCCGAAACGGCCCCCACGAACGCGCAAAAAGCCCTCCTCGACTACGCCTGCGGGCGCGCAGGGAATCTCGACGCCGCCACGCAAGCCGCATATGAGAAGCAGCTGACCATGCTGCGCCGCGAGCAACTCGGCCGCCCCGTGGTCTATGTGGGCGCCGGCACCTGCGGCCTCGGCGCCGGCGCGGGAAAAACCCTCAGCGCCATTCGCACCTTCTTCAAACTGCGCAACATGGACGCCGAGATCGTCGAGGTCGGTTGTATCGGCCTCTGCGCCGTCGAGCCCATCGTTGATATTCACATGCCCGGCAAAGCCCGTGTAGCCTTTCAGCATGTCACCGAAGACAAGGTTAAACCCCTTCTCGAAAGCGTCCTGGCAGGCAAAATCCCCACGGATATGGTCATGGGACAATTCACCACCAACGGGGCCCTGCCCTGGCATAACGTGGACAGACTGTCCGACCATCCGTTCTTCGCGCCGCAGACGCGGTGGGTACTCAAGAACTGCGGCGTCATTAACCCATCAAACATCCTGGAATACGCCGCCCACGGCGGCTACAAGGCACTGGCCAAGGTCATTCATTCCATGACGCCCCCGGAAGTGTGCGACACGGTTGAAAAAAGCGGCCTTCGCGGGCGTGGCGGCGGCGGATTCCCCACAGGCAAGAAATGGAAATTCGCCCTGGCCGCCGAAAGCGACAAGAAGTACGTCGTCTGCAACGCCGACGAAGGCGATCCAGGCGCATTCATGGACCGCGCGGTCATTGAAGGCGACCCCCACAGGCTTCTCGAGGGGATGGCCATCGCTGCATATGCCATCGGCGCGACCAAGGCCTATGTCTACATCCGCGCCGAATACCCCCTGGCCATCAAACGCCTGAAACACGCCATCGCCGAGGCAAAAGCCTACGGTCTCCTCGGTGAAAACGTCCAGGACAGCGGATTCAGCCTGGAGATCGCCATCAAGATGGGCGCCGGGGCCTTCGTCTGCGGCGAAGAAACCGCCCTGATTAACAGCATCGAGGGCAAACGCGGCATGCCGAGGCCCCGTCCCCCGTTCCCGGCCGTTCGCGGGCTGTTTGATAAGCCCACGATTATCAACAACGTCGAGACGCTCGCCAATGTGCCCGTTATCGTGGACAACGGCGCCGAGGCGTTCGCGGCCGTCGGCACCGCGACCAGCAAGGGCACCAAAGTGTTCGCGCTCTCGGGCAAGATTGCCCTGACCGGCCTCGTCGAAGTCGCCATGGGCACAAGCTTGCGCCAGGTCCTGTTCGATATCGGCGGCGGCATACCCAATGGCAAGAAGTTCAAGGCCGTGCAGATCGGAGGCCCGTCGGGCGGCTGCATACCCGAAAAACACCTCGATATTGCCATCGACTACGAATCGCTCAAGACGGTCGGCGCCATGATGGGTTCCGGCGGCCTCGTGGTCATGGACGAAGACACCTGCATGGTCGACGTGGCCAAGTTCTTCATGGAGTTCATCCAGCGGGAGAGCTGCGGGAAATGCATCCCCTGCCGCGAAGGAACCTTGCGCATGCTCCAGATCCTCGAGCGCATCACGCGAGGACGCAAGAACGAGTCCAGGTTCGAGGCCCTCGAACGGTTCAAGGGCGTCATCATGCTTAACCGCGCGGCGGAAGTGATTCGAGACACCAGCCTGTGCGGATTGGGCCAAACCGCGCCCAATCCGGTGCTCAGCACCCTGCGCTGGTTCCGGGACGAGTATGAAGCCCATATCTACGAGCGCAGATGCCCCGCAGGCGTCTGCCCGGAGTTGCGCTCATTCGAGATCGACCCGGAATTGTGCGACGGCTGCGACTTGTGCGCGCAACGGTGTCCCATCGAGAGGGCCATCGTGGGCGTGCCGCGAAAAGTCCATTACATCATCGAAGACAAGTGCATCGGTTGCGGCACCTGCATGGACGTATGCCCCACCCACGCGGTCCATTTGAAAGTGCCCGGCGCCGATGAAATCGACCGTGAACGCCGTGAGAGCGAACAAACCATCAGTGTGTTCTCCTCCAGCGCCTTCGAAGACTGGTACGAAGGCCCGGCGCTTTATCGTATTGACAAGAAGACACCCGACTGACAGTAAGAATGGACTGAGGAACAGCTATGGCCACCATCGAAGTGAATAACCGCAGAATCGAGGCGAAAAACGGCGAGATGCTGCTTGACGCATTGAAGCGCAACGGCATTTCCGTACCGACGCTATGCCATATGGAAAACCTGTTTCCGACCGGCGCATGCCGGATGTGCGTGGTCGAAGTGGACGGCGAACGCACCCTGGTACCGAGCTGCGCCTACCCCGTGCGCGAGGGCATCAAAGTACAGACCCACTCCCCGCGCGCCCTGCGTGCCCGCAAGACCATCATCGAGCTGCTCCTTGCCAATCACCCCGACGACTGCCTGTATTGCGTGCGTAGCGGCAACTGCTCGCTGCAGGGTCTGGCCAACGAGCTCGGCGTGCGCGAGCGGCGTTACTCGGGCGGCAAGAACGAATATCACGTCGACTCTTCGAACCCCTCCATCGTTCGCGACCCCGCCAAGTGCATCCTGTGCGGCAAGTGCGTCCGGGTATGCGAGGAAATTCAAGGCGTAGCGGCGATCGACTTTGTCGGACGCGGCAGCAAAACCATGGTCGGCACCGCGTTCAGCGAAGGGCTTAACGTCTCCAGCTGCATCAACTGCGGACAGTGCATCATGGTCTGTCCGACCGGCGCGCTGCGCGAACAGAGCTACATCAAGGAGGTGCTTAACGCCATCGCCGACCCCGAGAAAATGGTCGTGGTGCAGCACGCCCCCAGCGTATCCGTCACCCTCGGCGAAGAATTCGGCCTCAAACCCGGCGCGGACGTCGATGGCATGCTGGTGGCGGCCCTGCGAAGGCTCGGGTTCGCGCGCGTGTTCGACACCGGATTCTCCGCGGACCTGACCATCATGGAAGAAGCCTCGGAACTGGCGCATCGCATTGCTACCGGCGGCAAACTTCCCATGATGACAAGTTGCTCCCCCGGATGGATCAAATTCGTCGAAGAGTTCTATCCCGAGATGATCGAGAACCTCTCGACCTGCAAGAGCCCCATGGAAATGATGGGCGCGGTGATTAAGTCTCTCTTCGCCGAGCGCGAAGGCGTCGACCCAGGCAAGATCTTCAGCGTCGCCATCATGCCTTGTGTGGCCAAGAAATTCGAAGCGGGCAGACCGGAACACGGCCGCAAAGGCATCCCCGACATCGACGCGGTGCTGACCACCCGCGAACTGGCCCGCGTGATCCGGATGCGCGGCATGGATCTTCAGTCCCTCGCACCCGAACGCGCCGATACGCCGTTCGGCGAACGCAGCACGGCGGGAAAGATCTTCGGCGCGAGCGGAGGCGTCATGGAGGCAGCCGTCCGGACCGCATACCATCTGCTCACCGGCGGCGAACTGGCCGATCTCAAGGTCGAGGCGGTGCGCGGGTTCGAAGGCCGCAAGGAAGCGAAGCTCGACATCAACGGGACGCAGATAGGCGTAGCCGTCGTCAGCGGCCTCCAGAACGCCCGCATGCTGCTCGACGAAATCCGCAACGGCCGCGACGGCATCCATTTCATCGAAGTCATGACCTGCCGGGGCGGCTGCATCGCGGGCGGCGGACAACCCCTGAACGCCAACCCCGACGCCATCCGGGCGCGCATGCAGGCCTTGTACGCGATAGATCGCGACGAGCCGGTGCGCACGTCCCATAGCAACCCAGCCATACAACGCCTGTATAAGGAGTTTCTGGGCACGCCGCTGGGCGAGAAGAGCCACAAACTTCTCCACACGCACTATGCCAGGCGTGCGGTCATGGTATAAGGAAGATCATGAGAAACGCCGCAAACATACCGCTCGTTACGACGGTTAAAGAACGGTGCCGCGTCTGCTTCACCTGTGTACGCGAGTGCCCCGCAAGAGCTATCCGCATCGCCGAGGGGCAAGCCGAGGTCATTTCCGGGCGCTGCATCGGTTGCGGCAACTGCGTGCGGGTCTGCAGCCAAAACGCAAAACGGGTTCTCGACTCGACGAAAGAAGTCGAGGACCTGCTCGAGGGCGACTCGCCCGTTGCCGCCATCATCGCCCCGAGTTTCCCTGTGGAATTCACCGAATGCAGTTACGAAATGGTCGTCGGTATGGTGCGGGCATTGGGTTTCGACTACGTTGTGGAGGTTTCGTTCGGAGCCGACCTCGTGGCGGACCGCTACCGCAAGCTGATCGACTCGAACGCAAATAAGCGCTTCATCGCCACCACGTGCCCCGCTATCGTGGCGTTTGTGCAACGTTATCAACCGCAGTTGGTGGATTCCCTCGCCCCCATCGTTTCCCCAATGATCGCCACGGCGCGCATGTTGCATCAACGGCACGGAAACGGGCTCAAAGTCGTATTCATCGGCCCCTGCATCGCCAAGAAAGGGGAAATTGCCAGCGAGGAATTGCCCGACGATGTGCAGAGCGCCCTGACGTTCACCGAGTTGCGCGCCATGCTCACCCGGCGCAACATCACGCCAGAATCGGTCGAGCCAAGCGAGTTTGATCTGCCCCATGCGCGGTACGGCGCCCTGTTTCCCATCAGCCGGGGCCTGCTTCAAGCCGCGGGCATCTCCGAAAACCTCGTGGAAGGCAACGTCGCCGTCGCCGACGGCCGCATAGATTTCCCGGAAGCTATCAGCGAGTTCGCAGCCGGATACTTTGACGTGCGGCTGCTCGAAACGCTCGCATGCAAGGGATGCATCATGGGGCCCGGCACCACAAGCCAGGAGCCTCAATACGTCCGCCGGTGCCGTGTCAGCCGGCATGTCCAGCGCCGCACGGCGCGAATCGACGAAGCCCAGTGGTCGGCCGCAATGCGGGAATTCAACACGCTGGATCTCAGCCGTACCTACACACCGGACGATCAACGCATCCCCATACCCTCGGAATCCGAACTGAGGGAGATCATGAAGAACATGGGGAAGTTCTCGCCCGGCGACGAATTGAATTGCGGCGCGTGCGGGTACGAGACATGCCGCGAACATGCCATCGCAATCTACAAGGGCCTGGCCGAAACCGAGATGTGCTTGCCCCACACCATTGACCAGCTCGCGACAACCGTCCACGACCTCAATGTCTCGAATGAAAAGCTCGCGGAGGCGCGTTCCGCCCTCATGCAGTCCGAAAAACTGGCCAGCATGGGGCAACTCGCCGCGGGCATCGCCCATGAGCTGAATAACCCTCTCGGCATCGTCCTCATGTATGCACACATCATGAAGGACGAGTTCGGCAATAACCCTCAAATGACGGAAGATCTCTCCATGATCTCGGAACACGCCGACCGCTGTAAGAAGATCGTGGCAGGACTGCTGAATTTCGCCCGCCAGAATCAGGTCATCTTCGAATCGGCCGACATCTGCGACGTGATCGAGCGCGTCTTGAGGGCCAACGGCATTCCCGACAATGTCGAGGTGCGGTTTGAGCGGGAACTCACCGATCCTATGGCCGATATCGACCGCGACCAGATGACTCAGGTGCTCACGAATCTGGTCGGCAACGCCGTGGCGGCGATGCCGGACGGCGGAACGCTCGTCATACGCATCACCGGCGACGACACCCGTGTGCACTTCAGTATCATCGACAGCGGCACGGGAATTCCAAAAGAGAACCTCTCGCGAATCTTCGACCCGTTCTTTACCACTAAACAGTTAGGGGTGGGAACCGGACTGGGTCTCGCCGTTACGTACGGCATCGTCAAGATGCATCGGGGCGATATCCAGGTCGAGTCGAATTCCGACCCGGCCAAAGGACCCACGGGAACGACTTTTACGGTTTCGCTGCCCAGACACGCCCAGGGCTTCAGCGTAACGGCAACGGCCGGGGACATGGCTTCCCAAAACAACGAGGAGCTGTTGGGCGCCTGAACCGCCGCCGTGTCGAGCCCCGCAACGTTATTTTAAGGCCCAAGATATTGTATGCTAGTACCTATGTGGCTACGGACCCGGCACACGCGAACTCAACCAGCGCCGGCAGCGGCGCTTCACATAGACGGGATAACGTGATGAACGACGAAAAAAAGACCATCTTGGTAGTGGACGACGATGAGGACTTTCTGTTCCAGCAGAAAGTCCAGCTGGAAGCCGCGGGATACGCCGTGATCACAGCGGGCGGCTCGAAAGAAGCCCGCAAGCTCCTTCGAACCAACAAACCCGATATGGCCGTGATCGACCTCATGATGGAGGAAATGGACGCGGGGTTTACCCTGTGCCGGGAAATCAAGAACGTCTATCCGGGTTGCCCTGTGGTCATCTGCACAGGCGTCACCAGTGAAACCGGCATGGAGTTCGATGCCGCCACGGACGAAGAGCGGGCATGGATCAAGGCCGACGCGCTCCTCGACAAGCCCGTCCGCTTCGAGCAGCTCCAGCGCGAAATCAAACGACTGGTCCGTTAACGGGCGCACACGAAATCGAGAAAACGCGTGCCCGAAACCAATGTAAAGGCGTTTACAGCCGCGATTGACCTGTGCGTTCCTCACATACAAGCGAAAACACCGGACGAAGGGGGCAAAATGGAGACACTGAAACTCCTCGTTTGCGACGATGAAATGGGAATGCGTATGGGAGTCGCCCGTGCGTTGCGCGATTTTAGCGTCGACATACCTGACGTCGATGAATCCGTCCGGTTCGAGGTGGACCAAGCAGAGTCCGGCGAGGAAGCGCTGCAGAAGATCAACACGGCCCCTCCCCAGATTCTCCTGCTGGACCTCAAGCTTCCGGGCATCAGCGGGCTGGATGTCCTTCAAGAGCTTCACAAGAAAGATATCGAGACCCTCACCGTCATGATCACGGCCTATGCCTCGATCGAAACGGCCGTTCGGGCAACTAAACAAGGGGCTTACGATTTTCTCGCGAAACCGTTCACCCCGACGGAACTGAAAAATACCGTCACAAAAGCATCGAAGCAACTCATGGTGGCGCGGCACGCCCGAAAACTGGCCCAGGAAAAGCGCCAGGTGCGTTTCCAGTTTATCTCCGTCCTGGCACACGAACTCAAGGCCCCCATCAATGCGGTCGAAGGCTACTTGAACGTCCTGCACGACGGAACTGTGAATGACAGGCCCGAAGTCGTCGCACAGATTGTCTATCGCTGCCTGGACCGGATCCACGGCATGCGCAAAATGATTGGCGACCTCCTCGATCTCACGCGCATCGAATCGGGCCAGAAAAAGCGTGACATCGAGCGCGTAGACGTGCGCCGCCTCGCCTTGAGGGCCATCGAAACCATGACCCCCGACGCCAAGGCCCGCAGCATTGAGATGCAACTGCATGCCGACGGCGATTTCCCCCTGTGGGCCGACAACGCCGAAATCGAGATCATTCTCAACAACCTGGTCTCTAATGCCGTCAAGTACAACAAAGACAACGGCCGCGTCGACGTCTATTTCACTCGAGATGACGGCGGCATCACCATTGCCGTCAAAGACACCGGCATCGGGATATCCAAAGAAGAAGCCGCCAAGCTGTTCAAGGATTTCGTCCGTATCAAGAATGCCGGCACCTCGGGCATCCTGGGCAGCGGCCTGGGGCTATCGATCGTCAAGAAACTCGTGCTCCTGTACGAAGGAAATGTGAAGGTCGAGAGCGAACCCGGCGAAGGGTCGCGGTTCACGGTCGTCCTGAAAGACGCCCACCCGGCCGGCCAGACCGCCAAACAGACTGCCCCCGAAACACAACCCGCGCAGCAGCGGCAATGACCGCACAATTGCCCGCGCGCTCGTGTCACTCGCCGGCATTGACCGTCTGCAGGACAAAGCGGTGCGACCCGGCAACTCTGTACTGGGGCTTCGTGCGGCGCTTCTGGAAATAGCCGTTAGGGTCCTCCGCTTCTGAAACTTCCTCGGGGTAAGTGGCAGCAATGCCTACCACGACCTCGTGCTCGCCCACGTCTTGCGGCCCCGGGATGCCCTGCAGGACACCGCTGGTTTCCCCGCACCGAAGCCACGGCGGACCGTTCTCAAGCACAAACGAGTACGTCTCGGCTTCGCGAAACGCCATGCGCGGGCTGGTATAGCGTGACTGCAAATCCCCCAAACTCTTGAGTGTCTTGATCTCGCACCGGTACGCAGATCCCGCCGTCGCCTTGGTCACGGGCCTCGTGTAGACAAACGGCCTGGGCAATTCGACCAGCTCGGAAGCGGCACTCGCCACCCCTTGCGCATCCACCGCCGCCACGCGGTAGTACCCGCAGTTCATATTGGCCCCCTCCACGTCCGGAGAGACGACCACCATCGCGGTATCGGGCGTGACGCCCGCAAGATTGCCCGGGACCGCACCGCGTCCAAGCACTTCATGCGCATCCTTACACCCCGTGAACCCCCGCTCGTCGCTGCCGTAAACCTCATATTGCACGGGCCGCTCGCCGTTTGGATTGGGTTCCCACACAAGCATGATGGTCTGCCCATCGACACGAAAACTCGGATTCCGCGGCGCCATAGGGCCTTTCCACGTGAACCGCCATACCGGGCTCCATGCGCCCCACACCCCCGCAGCCGACCGGGGCCGCACGCGCCAATAATAGACCTCGCCGGGATTGAACATGCCCGGCTGGCGGACCGTGTATTCGTTGGACGTGACGACCACGTCGTAGTTCGGACGGTAGGGATACGCGCAATCTTCACGGCGGCTGAGGCGGATCCAATAGGCGTCGCATCCCTCGGCCGCGGGCCATTTGAACGTCACGAACGTCTCGGCCGCCTCCGTGCCCGGCAACGGCGCCTCGGGCGCCGCGGGCGGCTCGGGCGGACGCTCACCCTCGCATTCAACCCATTCATGAGTCACCGTGACCTCGCGAGGCCCTTCTGTCTCGTCGGTGTACTCGACATGGTTCGGGCCCACATTCAGCCGGGGAAGCGCCAGGGGTGACGCCACGAGATCGGTTTCCAGCACGATACCGCTGAGCTTCGCTCCCACGGCATTCTCCAACAGAATCTGGACCATGTACTGCCGCCTGGGCGGATTTCCATGGACTCCCAGGGCATCGTCGAGGGCAATGCTCAGCGGCGTCCGCCCGCCCGGAGCACCCTCCCACACCGCTTGTAACGGCTCATTGTTAGGAGAGATGCTCACGCTGCAACGGCCCTCTTCGGAAGCGCCCTCGACAAGCGCCCGCAGCAAACCCCCGCAGATTGTGTAACACGTCTCCGTTCTGATGGTTAACGAAGCCGAAGGTCCCACAACGGCCAGCGCGCCATCCCTGGCCTCGAACCCCTCAAACGCATCGAGAAACCGCGGCGCCGACGCATCGAGCCGCGGCTCATACACCAACTTCGAGTTGCCGAAATACCGGAGAGGGTTCTTCGATGACTCGTACGCGCGCTTGCCAATGTTGTCCCAACGAAACACCATACGCTCCCCGGGACGCAGCACGTACTCCATGCGGTGGCCGCGGCTCCCCATGCCCGTGCGGTCATCGTCCACGCCAAACAGCGCGGCGTTCGTCTGCACCGACTCCCAAGGCGGCAATTCCGGCCCGTAAGCCGACTCGCGCTTGACGAGGTCGTGGTCGCGGACGCACTCGTCGCCGCTCACAGGCCTGCCGTTCTCGCGATCGAGGAAGAAGCAGTCCTGGTCAATATCCATGAACTGGTAAGCGCCCTCGACGAACACCTCGCACTGCATGTGCCCGTGAAGGCTGCGCACAAACGGGTCCGCCCCAACGCGCTCGGCCGTGAAACCGGCATGGTCGAAAAGCACCGCCCCGCAAGCGCCCGCGTCGTCGCAGAGTCCGGCGCCGTAGATGTTCAAAAGCCGCACCGGATCGTGCAGATCCTCTTTCATGATGGGTTCGTCGTGGTGCATGTTCTGGCGCATGTTCTCCCAGATCAAATAGACCTTTTCCTGGGGCGTGCGCGCGCCTTCCGTGAACTCGGCCAGCATTTCGTCGATGGTGGCCCACCGGCGTTTGCCGTTGGCAATTATGCGGGGGTGGCGCACGGTCTCCCCGCCCGTATTGGCGATCGTGAGCGACACATTGTTCTGAAACGCGATCGCGCGGCCGGCGTGGCTGCGCGTCATCGTATTGTCCATGTCAAGATACCCGCCAACGTCCACAACATAGACCGCATGAGGCGCCGTTATGCACTCCGTGTGCGTTCGCGGAGGTGATGACACGAACGGCGAGGCATCCTCACCGGCAAATGCCCCAAGTACGACCATGACAAACACCGTCAACGTACAGTGAACCTGATTCATCGTCTCTTTCCCATTCAGGATTCGGTGGTACACGCATATCCCCTCGCCCCGCCCCATCGCACGCCCCCGGAAAACCGCTTGCGGGCAGCGCACATTATAGAGTAGTCTCTCGTTAAATCCAGGGGGATCCCGCCAGTTGTTCGACGAACCCGGTGCGATTCCGGGAGGGGCCGCTCATCACAGTTTCAAGGAGTCACCAATGGCCAACGAAACGGTCTTTCGCCGTTATGAACACAACCCTGTCGTCACACCCGCTGCCGTGCCAAGCGCCAACTCGATCTTCAACAGCGCGGTTGTTCCTTTCGGCAGCGGTTTCGCGGGGGTATTCCGCGTCGACTCAATACGTATGGAGGCGGGCCTGCACACCGGCTTCAGTAACGACGGCCTGAAGTGGCAGCTCGAAGAGCACCCAATCCTGTTCGAGTGCCCGGACCCCGAAGGGCCCGAGCCGAATGCTGACGGCCGTTTCCAGTACGACCCGCGCATCACGCCGATAGATGGCGCCTACTACGTGACATGGTGCCACTACCCCGATGGACCCCAGGGCGGGCACGCCCCGGCCATCGGCCTCGCCCAGACCCGTGATTTTCGCAGGTTCCAACTCATCGATGCGAACATCGCCTACCTCAACCGCAACGGCGTGCTTTTTCCCCGCAAGATCAACGGCGCCTATTCCATGCTGCACCGTCCGAGCGACCTCGGCCATACCCCCTTCGGCGACATCTACTACGCCACAAGCCCGGACCTCGTCCACTGGGGTCGCCACCGGTTCGTGTTTGGCCCTCGCGGAGGGTGGCAGAGCACAAAGGTAGGCGCAGGACCCGCACCCATTGAAACAGACGAGGGGTGGCTCCTCATCTACCACGGCGTTCGAACAAGCTGCTCGGGCTACGTCTACAGCGTCGGCGCGGCGATCCTCGACCTCGAGAAACCCTGGCATGTCCGGTACCGCACACGGTCCTATCTCCTCGCCCCCACAGAACCCTATGAGCGCGTAGGCGACGTGCCGAGCGTGGTCTTCCCCTGCGCCGCCATCATCGACGAGAACAAGCGCGTGACCCTCTACTACGGCGCCGCGGATACCGTCCTGGCCGTCGCCTATGCAAATCTGGACGATATCATCGCCTTCACCAAGGAAAACAGCTTTTAACGTTTCGGGTCCGCGCACGATGCCAGCACCACAAGGTCCTGACATGCCCTTGGCGCTGGTCCGGCTTTCCGCCATGCCCATAGCCTTCCTCAGACCTCGCGAATCTGGCGCCTCAGCGAAATTGCCCAAAGATTGAATATATCCAGGGTTCTGCGGTAACAAGGTGTAGATGAAGGGAGGCGTTGTGGGCAATTTACACACATTCGGGTATGGGTCTGCGTTCCCGCTGTTGGTTTTCGCCCTCATAGCCGGACTCCTCATCGTGGGGGCGATATTCGGCCATCTGCAGGAAAAGAAGCGGCGGGAGCAGTTTCTGGCCGTCGCGCGCCGGCTGGGTCTGGGCTTTTGCGAGCACGACCGTACGATGGGCGACCGTTATCATTTCCTCGACCCCTTGCAACAAGGCAAAAACCGGTACGCTTTCAACATCCTCCATGGCCAGTATGGCGGCTATCCCGTGCAAGCGTTCGACTACCATTACGAAACCGAATCGCGCAATTCCAAGGGCAACCGCCAGACAGACCACCACTACTTCAGCTACTTCATCCTGGAACAGGAACTCTCTTTCC
This sequence comes from Candidatus Hydrogenedentota bacterium, assembly GCA_035416745.1. Lineage (NCBI taxonomy): Bacteria > Pseudomonadati > Candidatus Hydrogenedentota > Candidatus Hydrogenedentota bacterium. The sequence goes on from DAOLNV010000021.1 coordinate 24,329, forward strand.
CGGAGTTGCGCATCTATCCCGAAACACTCTTCTCAAAGCTGGGGCAGATGCTCGGGTTTGACGACATCGATTTCGAATCCGCGGAGTTCTCGCGCGCGTTCACCGTGCGGTCGCGCGACAAACGCTTCGCGTACGACATCTGCAACGCCAAGATGATGGAATACCTGCTCCAACACCGCAATCTGTCCATCGAGATCGAAAACCGCTGCGTCGCACTCAGTTTCAGCGGCCGTCTGCAACCCAACGAAATCCAGATGAACCTTGATCGGCTCGTCGAAATCCGTAGTATGTTCCCGGAATACCTCTACAGGTCATGAAAGGATGCTGCCGATGCCCCCTGTCGCCCTGGCTCTTCCCGCAGCCGTCATCATCTTCATCTTGCTGTGCATCGTGGCGATGTACAACGGCCTCGTGCGTATCCGCAATCACTGCGACGAAGCCTGGGCGGATGTGGAAACCGAGTTGAAACGCCGCTACGACCTCATTCCCAACGTGGTGAACACCGTGAAGGGCTATGCCGCCCATGAACGCGAGCTTCTCGAGCAGGTCGTGCGTCTGAGAGAGGAATGTGCCCAAAACTGGGGCTCCCCCAGCCAACAGGCGGATTCCGAACAACGACTGCAATCCGCCCTGCACGGGCTGCTCGCCCGAGTCGAGAACTATCCCGACCTCAAAGCAAGCGCCAGTTTCCTCGCGTTGCAGGAAGAACTCGCAAACACCGAGAACCGGATTCAGGCCGCGCGCAGGTTCTACAACGGGAATGTCCGCGACAACAACAACCGTGTCCACACGCTCCCCTCGGCAATCATCGCGGGCATGTTCGGGTTCACGGAGCGCGAATACTTCAAGCTCGAGGAACCGGCCATGGCAGAGCCGCCTGCGGTCAGCCTGTGACGCAAACACGCCCCCGCAAAGCCGCCAAGCTCACTCGTGCGGAAGCAGCCCCGAAGGAAGGCCCGGACGTTCCAGAAGCAGGTGGCGCGCCTTTGAACGGTAGAAAACGGCTTCGATAAAGCTGGCTACCGCTTCGGGGGCCGTGTCCGTGTCCGGCAACACGACCCGCGTGAGCGCCCCGTGGGGAACCAACTCCTGCATCGCGCCTTCCAGCATGGCGCGCTCCCCCGGCGTACAGGGGATTCGCTGCGTCAAGCGCGCGCCGACGGTATAGTGGATATCCTGGGTGATCGGGTCGCTCTTTGCGACGCGCCGCGCTTCCTCTGGAAACGGGCGCAGATCCAACGCCGCAAAGCGCCGAATGGACGACTCGTAACGCGCCTGAGCCGGCACAATCGGTATACCCGTCCGCTCGCGTGCGGTGCCGCACGCTTCAACCAGACGCGCCAGAATGCGCAGGCCCAACTCCAGCGCATGCCTGGACTCGTGAAGCCCGTGCCCACAGAAGGCCTCCACGCATTCGTTAAGCCCATCCACCGCTATGGCATACGCAGCCCTTGACGGCTCCGCCAACGCCGGACGGCCCGAGCTCTCCCCAAGGAACACCAGCGGCCCGAGCGCCCGCAGTGCCGCAACGCGTTCCAGAAAGGCGCATTTCTCTTGATGCGCCTGCGCCGCAACATCCACAAGCGAGTCCAGGTTGTCCAGAAGGGCTGTCTCATCCCCCGAACGAAACGCCATCCGCGCCAGGTTCAAATTAACCGCCTGCGCCACGGCTCTCCCAGAAGAGATGCCATGCACCGCATCCCAATCACCGCCCCGGTCAAACTCGATTTCAAAAAAACCATGCGCCATGGCAGTCTCAGCCACGCGAACCAGAATGTCCCTGTACCCGTGCTCAGCAAAAAAGCCGGCCCCCGCAACAAACCGGGGAAGCGGCAGACTGGTCGAATGGGACTGCAGGTAAACCCCCAGAATCTCGTCCAGAAACCGTTTCGCCGCCATCTCGTAGTCGCGATACGTGCTGCCCTCGGCCACCCTGGCCGGACCAACGGCGCGCCGGTGGGCGAGATGGCGGGGAATGCCCCAGCTCAAGCTAAGCTCGGGTGTAGCCGCACGTTCAGACGCTTCTGCCCCGAGAACGAAAAGCAGAATATGCGCCGCGCGGCGCAGGCCCTCCTCATCAGCCCCGTCCAGAAAAGGGCTCAGGTACGCATGCGGCATTTCCCACGTGACCGGACCTGAAAAATGGGCGTCCACGTGCGTCCGAAACCGGCCCAGCTGAACCAGGAATGTCTCGATATCGGCGGGAGGAGCGGCCGCCCCGGAGGCGCCGGGGAGTCCCGAACCGTAACGCGCGACCATTTCGAGCGGCGCGGTGAAACCGTGCAGCCGGTCCACATAGCCAAGGCCGCCCAGGTGGATGTCTCCAAACACATGCGCATCAACCACGCGCTCGGAGAACACCTGCGTGAGGGCGTACTCGCGCTTTACGCGCTGCGCCAGAAGACGGTCCGTAATCTCAGGATCCTGCCGGCTGACGCGTTCCGTCTCGCCGGGCATGCAGATGATGCGCTCCGCATCATAGAGGGGAACGCCTATCCGCATGTGACGCCGCCGAAACTCCTCCAACCCGTGTTCTGCCAGCTTAGCGTCGACAAGCTCCCGGACCAGGGCCGTCGTCAAAGGCCCAACCCCGGCAGACAGGATCTGGGCTTCCACCTCCTCGGCGATCGTCTCCGCACGGCCGCGGTCCAGCCGCGTCTCACGCACCAGGGCGTCCACGATTCGCGAGCGATCCCATCCCGAGAGCGTGTCGTTGCTCGTGCGCACGAACAGAGCGCCCTCATGCGTCTCGTCGCGAAGACGCTGTTCCCACTGAACCTCGTCGAACTCGTCAATAAGGGATTGCAGATCGCTCTGACGAAGTTTTGTTACGCGCGTGCGTTTGCGGCGGTGACGAGCGAATGCAAGCGCCGTCTTCGCGTGTCCCATTTCCAGAAGCACTTTTTCCACGGCGTCCTGGACTTGCCCGACCGTGGGAACACGTCCCTCGAACCGTTTGCTGAGGTAAATCGTGACGCCCGACGCCAAGCTCTCGGCCCGGTCGCGGTCCCCCTCGCCGACCGTCTCGGCGGCCCGGAAAATGGCTGCGGCGATCTTGCCCTTGTCGAAGGCTTCTTCCCGGCCATCGCGCTTGATAACCATCCGAATCAGCGACGGCGGCCGCATAAGGGGGGAGTCAAAACGAAGTTGTTCGTCGTAAGCCCCCTCGCGCGCGGCATCTACCCGCGGGCGGTCCGGGGTATTATCGTGCTCGGTCTGTTCGGTCATCCGATTTCACAGTCAAGAAGGACGCGGCATGCCGCATGCCTCGGGTAATCCACAATAGTATGTTCGCCAGTAGTTTACCGGCTTCCTGGAAAAGGCACAAGCAAGAAACGAGCTTTTCCCCACCCCTAAACCAGAAGGCCCTTCAGCTCGTCCATAAACTCGTTGAGATCCTTGAACTGGCGGTACACCGAGGCAAACCGGACATATGCCACCTGGTCAATATCCTTAAGACGGTCCATCACGGCGCTTCCAATCGTCGCGGTCGAAACCTCGTTGTCGGTCGAGTTGAACAGCGACCGCTCGACATCGTCGATGAGCGACTCGATTTGTTCGAGGCTAACTGGCCGCTTTTCACACGCTTTAAGGATGCCGCTCTTGATCTTCCACCGGTCAAAGGCTTCCCGGCGCCCATCCTTCTTAATCACCATCTGCGCGACCTCTTCAATGCGCTCGTACGTGGTGAAACGGCGGCCGCATTTCAAACACTCGCGGCGGCGCCGGATCGAATCGCCCTCTTTGGACGAACGGGAATCCACAACCTTTCCTTCCGTGTGATTGCAGAATGGACAACGCATGAGGACATCGCTTTCCCTAGAGTTTATTGGACCACCACCACAAGAGATTCCGTCTTCTCACAGAGAAGGTCTATATATTGTATGACCACTTTAACAAATCGACGGGGAAGCGTCAAGATAGAACGACAACTGGCTTTCGCCGTATGACCGGTCACGCACCTTGTGGAATGGCCCCAAAGTGTCCTCGAGCGGGGCCCTCGAGGAATGCTCGAGCACTATCGTTCCCCCCGCCTTCAACAATTTCCGCTCCCCTATAAGCGCAAGAAGACGGTCAAAATCGCTCAGCTTGAACGGAGGATCCGCAAAGATGATATCGAACGGGAAGCGTTCATTCAGCTTTCCAACCCCTCCCGGCAGATTCGCCTGAATGCATTCCGCGCGCGTCATAAGGCGCGTCTTGCGTAAGTTCTCACGCACGAAACGGATATCCTTGTCAACGAAAACCGCGTGCGAGGCGCCCCGGCTCAACGCCTCAATGCCGTTCGCCCCCGAACCCGCGTACAAATCCAGAAAACGGGCCCCCGGAAGCCGATCCACCAATATGCTGAACAGACTCTCGCGAAGTTTGTCCAGCGAGGGACGTACATGGGGCCCTTTGGGAACAATCAGCCGTGTCCCCTTCGCTTCACCCGCAATTACTCGCATGGTGCCTCACTAAACGCCCGCTCGGAAAGAGCATAGGCACATCTGGGGATAACTCGCCTTCGCGAGCGCCGCAGTGCGCGTAACAGGCAGAAGATTCCAGAATTTATATGGTGTCGTTTCCAGTTTCACGGAGCACTGGAACGCCCTCTGCTCCCACCACCCGAAAAGTATGTAACCTTTCTGCCGACAATCACATACGGGCTCATCACCGCCCTGCCGAGACCCCCTGATTCCCCACGGGTTTTTCGAGGCTTTTCCAGCGGGGTTTTATCGTTTGAACACCTCTCCGGGGGTCCACTCGCCTGTGAAGAACCTGTGGATAACCTTGATGCCCACCTCAATGCGCTGCCTTGATCGAGTCAAGCCGAGGAACCGAGTAGGTGCCCATGAGCATCTGGTCAAGGATGCTTACGTCGGTGGCGAATTCACGGGCGTTCTCGAGACTTATGATGTTCTTCTTGTAGAGCTTGTGGAGGTATTCCTCAAAAAGAAACGAATGCCCCACCGTTTGCTGCATGCCAATGCGCAGGGCATCGGTATTTCCCGCAATAATGGCATCGGTAATGGGTTTAATGTCGTTGAACATGAACTCGAGAGTCGGCACGCGCCCCCCTCCTATGCGAGGGACCAGACGCTGGCAGATAATACACCGAACACAATCGCGCAGCTGAAGTTTGACCAGATCGCGTTCCACCGGGTCGAAGAAACTCACGACCCGGTTGACTACTTCCGAAGCCGTGTTCGAGTGCAAGGTGCTCAGCACAAGGTGGCCGGTCGCCGCCGCGTTGATCGCCGAGCGAATCGTGTCCGGGTCACGCATCTCACCGATTACGATCACATCGGGATCGTGACGCAACGCCCCGGTCACCGCCTCAAAGAAATTGCGAACGTCCGCCCCTGTGCTGCGCTGCGACACAATGGCGCGCTTGTTCGTGTGCACATATTCCATGGGGTTTTCGATACACAGGATATGTACGGACTTATTGGAATTTATCCAGTCGACGAGGGCTGCCATGGTGGTGGTCTTCCCACTGCCGGTCATCCCCGTGATCAGCACCAGTCCGTGATGCATACGGCCCAATTGCACCATCGTATCCGCCGGCACGTTAAGGTCCGAAAACGACGGTATCTTTTCCGGCAGGAAACGAAACGTACAATGAGGCGCGTCGCTCTTGATGAACGCCGATACGCGGGAGTACCCGAGCCCGGCTTGGTGGTAGTTAAAGCTGGTCTGAAAATCGCGTTCGAACTCTTCCCAATACCGGTCACCAGCAATCTCGCGAATCAGGCTCCGTATCTGGTGGCCCGAGAGCGGGCTCGTGATCTTGGACTCCTGTATCTTGTTGTCTACCCGAAAGACGGGGGGCGAGCCCGGAAACAGATGCACGTCACTTGCCTTGTATTGCACCATGGCCTGAAACAGAAGCTGAACACTCAGCCGCTCGACGCGGAAATCCGTTCCCTGAACCCGCCAGACCTCAGGCAATTGCACCGTCGCGGCGATCTTCTTGAATTCCGCATCGCACGCCTCTTGGGCCTCATCGGAAGGAATCTGCCACTGCAGAACATGCCAGCCATCGTCTTGGGAAAGTGCGTAACGCTCCGGCAAAGATGACAATAACTCTTTAAGGCCTCGAAACTTAGAATCCTCAAGGCGGGCACGCAGGCAGAATGTCTTGAATGGGCTTTCGTAATCGGCGCGCTCCGCAACAATCTCGTGATTATCCGCGCGCAGTTTAATCTTCTTGGGGTGGCCTTCCGCGCGGCTGAGTTCGCGTTCGGCCACGGTACTCAACTCCGAAATACTTCGTTCCCCCCCTATGCCAATAATGTGCTCTGCCATAGGCTGAACCCTCCTTCGGAATTCCGAAACCTCGGCGTCTCATAGCACACAACTGCCGCCCGATATTTCAAGAATCACTATACGCTGCCTGCCAATATCAGTCAAAAAACCATCTTCGGCAAGAGAAGGTGCTCTCCCGCCCTCACGAGCTCCGAGCTGTATCATCTCCCAACTCCGGCGTATCCTCGGCTAAACATGATGTTGGGCCGCTTGTGTTGAGAGCCGCGTTGCTACACGAGCATGGGTAAACCAATAGCCGCATGTTGAGATGCATCGAGGCCGCGGGAATTCCCGGGAAATACTTGGCCGAGAGGGGGGCGGGGAGGCAACGACAGCACGCGGGGCTCTTCTCGCACCCGGCGGCGCCGCGAATTCGCCAGCTCGAACGCCGGCGCAGGCTAGTTGCGGTGAATGGTAACGCTGTCTCCCACGCGTAAAACGCGTCTCCGGTCCCAGCCGTTCCATTTCAGCAAGTCGTCCACGGATACACCATATTGCCGGGCAATCGTAGTGGGATTCTGCCCTTTGGCGACCTTGTGGACAACCACCTCTTCCTTTTCGGAATCTCCTGAAGCTGCAGCCGCAGCGGACTTGTGAATGACCAGTTTGGTCCCGACGCGAAGCGTTGACTTCGAGGTGAGACTGTTCCATTTCAGCAGGTCGCTTAGCCCTACCCCGTGCTTGGACGCAATAACGGACGCTGAATCACCCGGTTGTACACTGTACTCGATCTTCTCGAGCTGCTCTTCGCGGGCTTTTTCTGGAGCTGCCTTGGCCGCCGCGCCGCCGCGCAATACAAGCTTGTCGCCCACGCGGATCATCGAATTCTTGGTCAAGTTGTTCCAACCCAGGAAGGTGTCCAGTTCCACGCCATATTGTTTGGCGATCTTCGCCGGGTACTCGCCAGCTTTTACGACATGCACCTGTTCGCTGCCGCCGCTTGCCTCGCCCGTCTCGCCTGAAGCCCCGTCCGGCGCTGTTGCGATCTCAGCATCGGGAGGCGCCACCTTTAGAGACGAGCCCACCTGAATACGCGTTTTGCGGCCCATGTCGTTCCACGCCTGGATGTCGCTCGTCTTAACGCCATACTTCGTGGCAATTTCAGAAAGCGTGTCCCCTTTCTTAACCCGGTGGGTTTCCGCGGCATAGGCGGTTCGCGTGCCTACGCTGCCGCCCGCCGGCGCCGGAACGCTGCCCGCGCCCGGAATAATGAGTTCTTTACCAACCTGTAAACTCCGGGGCGAGCGAATCTTATTGACAGCCATCAGCTCGCGCATCGAAACCCCGTAGTGGTTCGCGATCCCGGCGGGCGTCTCTCCCCTCCGCACCAGGTGGACGTTCTGGCGAACCTTCGAAGAGTTTTCCAGGGCCGCGAGGAACGTCTTGGTCTCGCGTTTCGGAACAGCCAGCAAGTGTTCTCCGGTTGGAGGCGTAACGCCGCGGACCAGCTCTCGATTCAGGTCGCGCAAGGAACCTTCCTGCCACCCGGCGGTCTTTTCAAGCGAAGCCAGGCTGTAGCTGCCTTCAACAGGTATCAAGTCAACCTCTTCCGGTTCTCCGCTCGGCGGGGAGAATCCGTATTGTTCCGGGTTTTGCCCCACAATGACGGACGCCAGGAACTTGGCATAGAATTTCTGGCTCTCACGGGCCATGCGGTCGCAGCCGGGAGAGGTTTCGAGGAGCTTCCACAAGTCGCGTTCGCCGCCGTTCATCGCGATGACCTGTTCGACGCCGTATTCCCCCATGTTATACGCCGTGATGGCGAGCGGCCAATCGCCCTCGAAGAAGTCCCGCAGCTCCTTCAGGTAGGCTACCGCCGCATTCGTCTCCTTGCGCCAGTTGAATCGTTCGTCCACATACGAATCGATTCGGAGGCTGTATCGCCGGCCCGTACCGTTCATGAACTGCCACATCCCGGCGGCGCCCGCATGCGAGACCACCGCGGGATGGAACTGGCTCTCGACCATGGCAAGCCAAACCAGCTCTTCCGGAAGCCCCGCCAACTTCAACTCTCGACGCAGGTGCGGGGCGTATTTGGCGCTCCGAATCAAGCCATTCTGGAAGTTCTTCGGGTACAGCTGTTGGATTTCTTCAATCTCGGCAAGGACACGCTCAGGCAGCGGGAAGGGGATTTCGATGCCGCCGCCAAGCCCCGCCGCCACCATTTCCTCCGGCGTGAGCTTCTCCAGATGGCCCTGTTCATCAAGGAGGCCGGCTTGCTCCATCGACTGGCCAAGGATACGCTCGAATTCGGGACGAAGGTTGTAGAATATGGCCGGGTCAAGTTCCGCTTCCTGCAACAACTGGAGCATCTTCCCGTAGTGACGCACCGCGGCTTTTTCGTCCCCGGTTTCCTGGGCCTCATTCGCTTGGCGGAAGGCCTCCCCTGCGGCGCGCAACAAATCCGTAGCCCGCTGGGCTGGCTGCGATGACAGCTCCTGTCTGCCAACACGCCCATGGGGGACCGGCTCGAATTTCTGGACTTCTTCTCGCGAGGTACTTGTGGTGGTGCAGCCGAGAACAAAAGAAAGCGGGAACAACATCAGCGCCACAAGGACGCAAAACGGTAGTTTTCTCACGGATTGAATCCCCATTCGAACCCCAAAGCCTCTGTCGTGCCTTAAAGCCCTTTTCGTGTTTCAAGCTTCCGAGGGAAACGAACCCCCACCGCATAGTTTAGATAACAATGCTTAGTGTGTCAAGACGCGTGACACCCCAATATGCTGTATTTAACTTGGAATTGTGAGAAAAACCGGACTACTCGGGAGCCTTTACCCGCCAGATATTCGAGATTGTCTGGCTCATGTCCCGCGTGTAGTAGATATAGCCCCCCGAACTCCAACTGGGCTGCCTTTCATCGGCCGGGTCCGTGGTCAGCTGCCGCACGTTTCGGCCGTCCACATCCATCACCCAGAGGTCGAAGTTCCCCGTGCGGTTCGACGCGAATACGATCTGCTTTCCATCCGGAGAAAAGCACGGATTCCTGTCATCTTTCTCGCTGGTGGTGAGTTGCAGCAAAGCGCCACCGGACATATCCGTCAGCCAGATGTCGTTGTTCTTGGTGCGCCGCGACACAAAGACCATCTGCTTGCCATCAGGCGAGAAGCGCGGTTCGTCGCCATCATCCACAAGCACCCGCGCCGTCGAGGCCGGGTTCTCCGTCAACACAATCGCCATCTTCCTGCGCAGGATGTTGCGCTTCTCCGCGCGCGCAAAAACCATTTCCTGGCTCCCGGGGCGATACGACGCATATTCCTCGAGATGTTCCGATACCGTAAGCTGAAGGTTGCCCGCGGGGCTTTCCACGGACGTCTCGTAAACGTCGCCGTTGCCCGTCCGGTCGGAATTGAAAAGCACCTTCTTGTTGTCTGCCGTCCAATTGGGATAGCGGTCATCCTTCTCGCTGTGGGTAACCTGCATGAACGCCTTCTTGTCGTAGTTGTAAACCCAAATATCAAAATTGCCGGTGCGATCACTGGCGAATGCCAGCGAATTGCCGTCCGGCGAAATCATGGGATCCACGTCACGGTGAGCCCCTTCGGTGAACTGAACCGGCGACTCTTGCCCCAGGGCCGGCCCGCAAGACACCGCCACGACGCAGCTCGCAAAGACCAGACGTCCAATGAATACTCTCATCGCGGGAAGCCTCCCCATGCCCACTATGGCGCCTCTTTACACCCCTCAATGCTGATCTGCAGGCTAACAGGGAGCGGTCCGGGAGTCAAGTGCCGAGAGCGCTTGTCCAGCACACGCGATGTGTCGTCGGAAAGTGCATTCTCGGATTCAATTGACTGTGTTTTGCAGTCAAAATTCCGCGCCCGCTATGTCAGGTCAGCAAAGGCATCGCGCGCCGCATCGAGCGTCTTGTCGAGTTCCGCATCCCCGTGAGCCGCGCTCATGAAAGCCGCCTCGAACTGGGATGGCGCGAAGTAAACGCCTCGCTCGAGCATTCCCCGGAAAAAGGCGGCGTACCGTTTCGTGTCTGACGCCGTGGCATCGTCATAGTTCCGCACCGGCTGCTCATTGAAAAACATGCATGCCATCGAGCCCGCCCTCGTTTGGTAGACCGGGATGCCTGCTTCCCTGGCAATCTCACCCATGCCGTCGCATAGCCCCGCCATGGACTGCGAGATGCCTTCGAAGACCCCGGGTTGTTCGAGCGCCTTGAGGGTGGCAAGTCCCGCCGCCATAGCCAACGGGTTTCCAGATAACGTGCCCGCCTGGTACACGGGGCCCTCCGGCGCCAGCAGGCTCATGATCTCAGCCGGACCGCCGTAGGCGCCCACTGGAAGGCCGCCACCGATCACCTTTCCCAACACCGTCAGATCGGGTTTGATGCGATACGTGGCCTGAGCGCCTCCCATATCCACCCGGAATCCCGACATGACTTCGTCGAAAATGAGCAGTGAACCGCTGCCCGCAGTCAGTTCGCGCAAACCCTCCAGATAGCCCGGCTCCGGGAGGACAACGCCCATGTTTCCGGGTACGGGCTCGACGATCAGGCATGCAATATCCTCCCCGTACTGGTCAAACACCGCTCGCGCAGCCTCGAGCTCGTTGTACGGGATTACCAACGTGCACCGCGTATAGGCCTCGGGCACGCCCTGGCTGTCCGGCCGTCCGAGCGTGGTCAAACCGCTTCCGGCACGCACGAGCAGACCATCCATATGCCCATGGTAGCAGCCCGCTACCTTTACGATGAGATCCGCTCCGGTATACCCCCGCGCGAGGCGGATGGCGCTCATGACCGCCTCGGTGCCGCTGTTCACAAAGCGGATCTTCTCGATCATGGGGAAATGGCGCGTGACGCGCTCCGCCAACCGAATCTCGGACTCCGTCGAGATCCCGAAGCTCGAGCCCGACCGCATGGCCTCCGTCACGGCATCAACGACCGCGGGATGGGCATGTCCCATCACCAGCGGTCCCCACGAGAGAACGTAGTCCACATAACGGTTCCCGTCGACGTCTTGAATACAGGGCCCGTAGCCCGAAGCCGCGAAAAACGGTTCGCCGCCCACGGCATTGAACGCCCGCACCGGGCTGTTCACACCCCCTACCAGATACTTGTTTGCTTCGCGCCAGAGCGCCGCCGATTTATCTCTTTTCATGACTCACTCACCCAATGTCCCGCCTGCGTATCGTGCTACAGAACCTTCGGACCAAATGTCTGCACCAAGATCCTCGTCAGGTCCACCGAGAAGAAAAACCATTGGAGGATTTCCTTCGGGGTAAACGGGTCCTGGGCCTTGGCCGGTTGTGTTTTCGTCAGCATGCCTATGTGTTGCATCTAGGTTCTCCTTTCGCGCCCCGAGTACACAGGGATTGTCTCCCCGGTATGCGACGCCCGGGCCTCACACAAGCCATCTGGCGGCATCGCATGCCCAGTAAGTAAGGATAAGCGACGCCCCCGCGCGGCGAATCGAGGTCAATATCTCCAACGCCGCACGTTTCTCGTCTATCCAGCCATTGGCCGCCGCGGCCTTCACCATGGCGAACTCACCCGACACATGATACGCCGCCAGCGGCACGTCAAAGCGCTGCGCAGCTTGCGCCAACACATCGAGATACGGCAAAGCGGGTTTCACCATGACGATGTCCGCGCCCTCCTCGATGTCCAGTGCGATCTCTCGCAATGCCTCGCGCCCGTTGGCCGGGTCCATCTGGTACGACGACCGGTCACCGAACTGAGGCGGCGATTCCGCCGCATCGCGGAAGGGCCCATAGAAACTCGACGCAAACTTCGCGCTATACGCCATGAGCGGCACATCGTGGAAACCAGCCCCGTCCAGTCCGTTCCGAATCGCCGCAACCCGCCCATCCATCATGTCAGACGGGGCCACCATATCGGCCCCCGCACGCACGTGGGCTAATGCCTCTTTCACCAGGAGTTCGAGCGTAGCGTCGTTGTCCACGTCCGGAATTCCGTCCCGGTTGTCTTTGATCACCCCGCAGTGGCCGTGGTCCGTATATTCGCACAGGCAGACGTCGGTGATGATGCACAATCCGGGCGTGGCGCGCTTCACTGCCCCGATCGCGCGGCAAACAACGCCATCCTCCGCGTACGCTTCGCTTCCGACAGCATCCTTGTGCCCGGGAATGCCGAACAGGATGACCGCAGGCACCCCGCAACCGGCAACCCTTTTCGCCTCCTCGGCCAGGGTATCTACCGAGAACTGGAAATTGCCCGGCATCGAGCGAATCGGGTTACGCACCCCCTCACCTGGACGCACGAACATCGGGAATACAAGATTGTCGGCGCTAAGACGCGTCTCGCGGACCATGCGGCGGAGAGTTTCATTCCGCCGCAGCCGCCGCATGCGCGTTTTCGGATAAGCCACGGTTGCCTCCTTACGGCGATGCCGCCCACTTCACTATAGCCTGAATCAGCCCTGGAATGCTGTGTTCTTCCGCCTCGATTGCCGGATTCACACCCAGCTCGCGCATCGTACCGGCAGTGATTGGACCGATAGCAGCAAACGCGGCCCTCTTTTTGAGCATCTCCAACCGGTCCCCGCCCAGCATCTGGCAGAAATTGCGTACGGTGCTGGAACTCGTGAACGCAACCAGGTCCGGAGCAAAGCTCATGAGCGCCTCGACCAGTGCGCCGGAGGCGCCAGGCGCCACCGTCCTGTAAACGATGAATTCGGTAACCTCCGCGCCATGTTCCCGCAAGGCTTCCGGCAGGAAACGCCGCGCGATATCGCCCCGCGGCAACAACACCCGTTTGCCCCGCAGATCCGGTTCGTGTTCGAGTAGTTCATCCAGGAGCGCTTCTGCAACGTGCTTCTCTGGCATAACGTCAATACGCAAGGAACGCTTCCGCACGGCCTCGGCCGTCGCCGGCCCCACCACGCACACCTTGACGCCCCGAAAATCGCGCGTATCCCGTCCCGCAGCCCCGAGGCGTCTGAAAAACATGTCCACGCAGTTCACGCTCGAAAACACCACCCAGTCGTAGTCGCCGATATGCCCGAAGTCCTCCGCTGGCTCGGCCGGAACAATCTCGATGGTGGGAAACTCGAACACCCCCGCGCCCATGCCTCGCAGCGAGCACACCAGTTCCCCCGCCTGAGCCTGAGCGCGGGTGACGGCGATGCGCTTGCCGCGCAGAATCTCCCCATATTCCTCATTCATCGCAGCGCATCCAGCAGCGTATCCGCGCCCTGCCGGCGAAGGGTTTCCGCCGCCCTGATTCCGGTCTCGCGGGGGCTGTCTTGAGGGCCGTCCACAGTGCATCGCAATATGTGTGCGCCATCCAGGCTGCACACGCAGGCGTCAAGCACGAGCCGGTCCCCTTCCCGTTTCGCCAGAGCGCCCAAAGGCACCTGGCAGCCCCCTTCCATTGCGGCAAGAAACACCCGCTCCGCGGTTACGGCCATCCTGCTCTCGGGATCCTCCAACCGCGCCAGCGTCGCACGCAATGCCGCGTTGTCCTCGCACACTTCAATCGCCAACGCCCCCTGAGCCGGAGCGGGCAGCATGATCGCATCCGGAAGCACCTGGGTGACCGCGTCCATGAGACCCAAGCGATGCAAGCCGGCGCCCGCCAGAACCGCCGCGTCCACATCGCCCTCCCGGACTTTCCGCAGCCGGGTATCCACGTTACCCCGAAACGGGACAACCTCGAGATCTGTGCGATACGCCCGCAGTTGCGCGGCCCGGCGCAGGCTCGAGGTCCCTATCCGTGCCCCCGCGGGCAACTGATCCAACGCCAGTCCTTCGCGGCTCACGAGCACATCATAGGGGTTCTCGCGCGTGGGCACCGCCCCGACACACAGTCCTTCCGGCAATTCCGTGGGAAGATCCTTCATGCTGTGGACCGCCAAATCGATCGTCCCGGCAAGCAGGGCTTCCTCGAGCTCCTTCGTGAAAAGCCCCTTCCCCCCGACCCGGGACAGCGGCACATCCGCAATCTTGTCCCCTGTGGTGCGGAGCACCGTGATCGCGACCTCGGCATCCGGCACAAGGCCCCGGAGCGCCTCGGCGATCTGCCGGGACTGGCACATCGCCAGCCCGCTGCCCCGCGAGCCGATGAGGATGGACTTGGGCATCACGTTTCCTTCAAGCCGAATATCCGGCGAACGAACTGCAGCACGAGACTCGGGTCCTGCGCGACCGCTTCGCGCTTCAACTGGCTCATGGGACGCTGCAGAATCGTATTCACGATGCGCCGCGTCATTTGAGAGATGGCCTCGCGGTGTTCTTCCGTCATGTCGGGATACGCGGCCAGCAGTTTCTCGAGCTCGCGCTCGCGAATCCCGTGCAACTCCTCGGAAATGGACACAATGGCGGGCTCGACAGCAAGACTTCGCATCCATTGGACAAACTTCTCGACGCCATCATCGACAATCCTCAGGCACGTGTCGACCTCTTGCCGCCGCGCTTCGAGGTTCTCTGCGGCGGCCTGCTGCAACGCGTCCAGATCGTACAAGTAAACATTGTCGAGGCTGTTTACCGCAGGCTCGACATTGCGCGGCACGGCGATGTCGATAACAAACATCGGGGCGTTGCCCCTCCTCTTCAGTGCACGATGAAAGTGGCCGCAGGTCAGGATCGGCGCCGTGGCCGCGGTGGACGTGATAACGATGTCCGCACGGTGCAGGGTTTCGTCCAGCGCCTCGAACGCCACGGCTTCCCCGCCGAGCGTTCCCGCGAGGCTCAAGGCCTTTTCCGGGCTGCGATTGACAAGAAGTATCCGGCCCGCTCCGCACGACAGCAGACTCTTCATGGTGCTTTCACCCATCTTCCCCGAGCCGATGATCATCACCGTCTTCTCTGCCAAATCCATGAATATCGAGACCGCGAGGTCCACGGCCACCGAAGCTACCGAAACCTTTCCCGCCCCGATCTTGCTTTCGGTGCGGACCTGTTTCGCCACGCTGAATGCGCGCTGAAACATCGCCGAAAGGACCTTGTCGATGGTCTGTTGCGATTGCGCCAACATGAAGGCCTCGTGGACCTGCCCCAGGATCTGGGCCTCGCCCACCACCAGGCTGTCAAGACTGGCTGCCACGCGAAACAGATGCCCAACCGCTTCCGAACCCTTGTATTCATAAAGGGAACCGGCGAATTCATCTTCGGACAACCCATGCCACTCGGCCATGAACGCGCGCACATCGTCGCACAGGGTAGCGGCGTCCTTGTCGTGGTGCGCATAGATCTCGACCCGGTTGCAGGTGCTCAGAATGACGGCTGCTCCGCCTTCGAGGCGATCCTGTAATTCCAGCAACGCCGGCGGGATGGTCTCGGGCGCAAAATGCAGGCGTTCCCGCAACTCTAACGGGCTCGTGTGATGGCTGAGACCAACCGCTACGACGCCCATGACGCCGACCCCCAGAAATGGTAATACGACACTCCCAACAGCGCGCGCACCAGGTAGATGCCCAGCATGACGGAGAAACCTATCAATACCGCGAACGCCAGTTTCCGCCCCCGCAACAGGCCAATCTGCCGGGCATGAAACACGAACGCGTAAAAGGCCACCATCGCAACAGCCTGCAGGATTTTCGGAGCAAGGTACCACTGCGGCCCTAACAGGCCGGCGTCCACCCGCGCCCAGATGCCGCCCACAATCAGTGTCACCGAAAACACGATGTACCCGTGACGTATCAACAAATACAGGCTCTTGTCGAGGCGTTCCAATGAGGGAAGGGCATGGAACAGCCCGCGGGTATGATGATTCTTCAGATGACGGGCCTGAAACATATACGCCACGCTGGTCACGCTCGCTCCCAGAAAAAACGCGTACGCCAGAAACGCCAGACTCACATGGCCCGCCAGAAACATGCCCCGAAGCGCTCTCGGCGCCTCCGAGAAGGTACGCAGCGCAGCAAGAACACAAAGCAATGCCAGCACCAGGATCGGCGGCAAATAGAACGAGGACAGCGCCCGGGTTTCGCCCCGTGCTGATACGTACATGACAACCGTCGCCAAAACAACAAAGACGACAAGCGCGTCAGCCACGGTCGTCATGGGAAGATTGCCCCATGCGGCCCAGCGCAACACGAAAACCGCGAGGAACAAACACATTCCCATCAGCGCCAGCCGGCGGGCAACGTTCAGAAACGCCGCCTCCTCCCGCGAAAGAAACAGCACGGCGCCAACCGTCGCCGACAAGTAAGCCAGCGCGCCCGCTATCAGCACAACCAGCGTCACGATCGTCATCAAGGCGCCTCCGCCGTCTTCTTCGCCATCTCTCCCTCGACCCCGTCGCTCCGCCCTCTCGAAAGGCGGTACTGTTCACGAATGCCCACGCCAAACGTCTCCGCCGGCATTCGCCACCGAAGCCGGCCGCAGTCCATTTCCGCACCGGAACCTTCCGTACCTCTTCAGGAAAGAATAGCGAACCGATTTCGGGGACACAATACTCAATTGGGATGTCACGCACATCACCTACCATCAATGTGTCGCGGATTGGCAGTCAGAATTGAGTATTGTGTCCCCGAAATTATTACGACCTCGGATGAAAATCCTTGTGGGCACGGCTCAACCGGTCCACGCTGACGTGGGTGTAGATCTGCGTGGTCGATACGTCGGCATGGCCCAGCATTTCTTGAACCGCGCGCAGATCGGCCCCATGATCCAGCAGGTGGGTGGCAAACGAATGCCGCAGCATGTGAGGCGTCACGTTCTGGCGGATGTTGGCGGCTTGCGCCGCCCGTTTCACTACCAGCCAGACCCGCGAACGGTTCATCCGGCGTCCGCGGGTACCCAGAAACAGCGTGTCGTCGAGTACCTTGTCCCCTGAACGAACCGGCAGATACGCGCGTATCCGCTCGATGGCCCGGCTGCCCAGAGGCACAATCCGCACCTTCGAGCCCTTGCCCCGTACCCTCACCATGGATTCCTCGAGCGACACGTCACGCAGCGGCAGATTGGCCAATTCCGAAATCCGCAGACCGCAGGCGTAAAACAACTCGAGGATCGCCGCGTCTCGGACGCCGTGCTTGCGCGACAGATCCGGCGCGGTCAGCAGACGTTCCACCTCGAGCGCCGACAACACGTGGGGCAACGCGCGAATCAGCCGGGGCGAATCCATGCCTTCGGTAGGATCGCGCTCCGCCAGATGTTCTTCCCGCAGAAACCGGTGAAACCGGCGAATCGCGCTCAAATGCCGCGCGGCCGACCGCGTGCTCAGCCCCGCCTTCCGCAACGCGATCAGATGGCCCAGCACATGGTCCCGCGTGACATGGTCCGGGTCCGTGACACCGCATTGTTCGAGCTGGCCGGTATACGACCCCAGATCGCTCGCGTACGCCTCGAGCGATTTGTCGGCCAGACCCGACTCAAAAACAGACGCCTCCAGGAACTGGTCCAGAAGGCGTCTGAGTTGTCCTGATGCTGTCATGTTCTTCCCGTCCCTGCTCATGGTGGCCCATGGCGGTTCGGGAAAGCAAGAACCGCTACTTCTTGCCAATGTCGTCGACGCACTCGACAACGCGTGAGATGACCCCGTACTCGATGGCCTCTTCCGCGCTCATCCAGAAGTTACGGTCGCTGTCTTCGTAAACTTTTTCGTAGGGCTGACCGGTTTCGCGCGCGATCATCTCGTTCAAGCGCTTACGAATCTTCATGATCTCCTGCGCTTCGATCCGGATATCCTTCAGATGGCCCGCGGCCCCTCCGCTCGGCTGATGGAGCAGAAACCGCGTATGCGGCAGAGCCAGCCGGTTCTCTTTCGGCGCGCCGAACAGAATCGGCACCGCAATGCTCGCAACCCATCCCGCGCCAATCGCGACGATCTCGGGCTTGATGAACCGCATCACGTCGTGGATCGCCAACCCCGCATCCACATGCCCGCCCGGAGACGTGATGAACATGCGAATGGGTTCTTGAGAATCCCCATCCAATATAAGAAGCTCCGTGATGACGCGTTCGGCAAGCTCCTCATCGACCGTTCCAGAGATCAATATGGTGCGGGTCTTGAGCAGCTTCGCCGTCAATGGCTCGAACGGATGTTTCGGGACTTCTTCGTCTTCTGGTACTTCATTGAACGTCATGGATATCGCCTCATCTTTGTTCGTTGCGAGAAGACATATTCTGCCATCTGCCGGCAAAACAGGTCAAATGCGCGGATTGCCCAAAAGGGCCGGGCTTATACGGCGTATAGGTCGCACAGGTCCGACAGCGGCTGTTGCCCTCCGCGCGGCAACCCCGGGGTTTGCCCAGTGATTTTCCAGTGAGGGTGCATTTCCCTTTCCCGCTCGTCTATACTCCGGCCAGGGCAAGCAGCGGCCCGGCTCCGGGCCGCATCGACCACACGATCGCAAGGAGTTCTCTCATGGCCGCGAATTCCGCCGTTTCTCTTCGCCGAAACATCACAATGGCCGCGCTGGCCGTTTTGCTGCTGCTGGCCGGCTACTACGCAAGCGCCGCGGAGCCAATAGATATCGGCTCCCGCCTCGAACCCCTCTGGGACCAGTTCCTCATCGAGTCCATGGACGGCGTTCAGCAAGTCCTCCACGAACCCGTCCCGCGCGACGTGGCGATCACCGTCGATGCCCCTTGGGAGGGCAATACTTCGTGCTATTTCACCATCTTTGAAGACGACGGCCTCTTCCGCATGTACTACCGCGGCTCGAACTTCGACCTCAAGACCAATACCGGCGGCGGCCAGCGCGTCTGCTACGCGCTCAGCGTCGACGGCATCCACTGGGCCAAGCCCGAACTCGGCCTCTTCGAATACGAGGGCTCGACCGCGAACAACATCATCTGGCAGGGGGAGGGCGTCCACAACTTTTCGCCGTTCAAGGACTCCAACCCCGCCTGCCCGCCCGGCGAACGCTACAAAGCCGTGGCCAGCGGGCCGGACGATGCCAAGCTCATCGCGTTCAAATCCCCCGACGCCGTCCATTGGGAACTCATTCAGGAAGCGCCTGTCATCACCATCGGCGCCTTCGACTCGCACAACCTCGCATTCTGGGACGCGTACCGCCAGCAGTACGTCGAGTTCCACCGCGGTTTTGCGGAAGGCGTCCGGGCAATCATGACCTCAACCACCAAGGATTTCCTCAACTGGCCCGAACCCCAGTGGCTCCAATACACCGAGGGCACGCCCAACGAGCACCTGTACACCAACGGCATCACCGCTTACCACCGCGCTCCTCACATTTTCATCGGCTTCCCGAAACGCTTCTCTCCCGACCGCGACCTCAAGGTTCACCCTTATCCGGGCGTGTCGGACGGCGTGTTCATGACCAGCCGTGACGGGCTCCTGTTTCATCGCTGGCGCGAGGCGTTTCTGCGCCCCGGGCCTGACCCGACCCGTTGGGTCAACCGCAACAACATGATCGCCTGGGGCGTCATGCAGACCGATTCGGGCGACCCCAACCTGCCCGGCGAGCTTTCGGTCTATGCCACCGAGGGCTACTACGTCGGCCCGTGCGAATTGCGCCGCCACACCGTCCGTCTCGACGGGTTCGTCTCCATCAAAGCCCCGGCAACGGGCGGTGCATTCACCACGAAGGTCCTGACATTCACCGACGGCGAGGACCCACCCCTCCCTCAAGACCGTGTATCATCGATGCCATTGACCTTCACCCAGGAGAACCCCATCCGCGGCGGCCGGTCCCTCGCGTTCGCTTCGCCGCAGATCCTCAAGCTGCCCAACACCCAGAATCTCGGCCCCCAGGCAACGTTCGCCGCCAGCGTGCGCAACGTCCCCGCCGGGCACCGGCGCATCTTCTCCGCTTACGACGGAGGCGCCACGGAGACCATGCAGAACGAACTCATCCTCGACTGCAATCCCGGGGGCACAATCGGCCCCGAACAGACCGGCTTCCGCTTCTTCTACCACACGAAGGAGGTGGTTGCGCCGCTTGAAGCCCTGCCCCAATGGGCTGATGACAGCAATCCGCACCATCTTGCCGCGACCTACGATGACGGCGTCATCCGCCTCTATTTCGACGGAAAAGAGGTCGCGAGTGGGGGAGAGGCAGGGCTTGGACCCATCGAACTGTGTCATGGCGACCTTCAGTTCGGAGAGGACTATCCCCCCACTTCGCTCACCAACGAACCGTTCCTCGGTGTCGCCGACGACATCCTCGTGGTCCGGCGGGCCCTTTCGCCCGAGGAGATTAAGCGGCTGGCCACGGAAGGCGCTACGGCCGTTTTCGGACAGACCGCCAGCGAAAACGGCGTGCTCTATACCGCCGAGGCCGCCGAAGGGGGGCGTCTCATCAATGCGTTCACGGGCGGCCCGTCCGTGCCGGCCCCGCCCGAAGCCGCCGAAACCAAGCTCCTCATCAACTACGCTACGTCAGGGGCCGGGAGCATCTGGTGCGAAATCCAGGATGCCAGCGGCAATCCCATCCCCGGGTTCACCCTCCAGGAGTGCGACGAGATATACGGCGACCATATCGAGCGGGTCGTCACGTGGGGCGGCAAGTCCGAGTTGAAAGAACTCGTGGGCACGCCTGTCCGGCTGAAGTTCAGGATGAGCGACGCGGATATCTACGCCCTGCGATTTCGGTAGGATACGGCCAAAGGCGGGCCAGCGGTCGCGCGGTCTTCCGCTATATCTGCGAGCATTCCGCCGGGTTCAACACGATGTTCGTAATCCCGGAGACTATCTCCTTGTCCGCGTACTCAGGCCTGGCTCGCAGTTCCAGCCACTCCGGATCGGCCCGGAAAGTGTCCCATGCGGCCGTCTGCGCATCCGCGTTCTCGAATCCCACCATGTACGTCAGGTTGGGCATCTTCGTCCCGATGAGCGACTCGCCGAAGAACACTGGATTCAGGCCTGTCTTGCGGAAGATGGCAAGCTCCGCCGTGTTGAACATCTCGATCTTCTTCTGCCCCGCCTTCACGCCCGGGCTTTCGTAGATCCGCAACTGGAACACCCTCGTGGCGGATTCCGCCGGCCGCTCCAGCCGGGGCATCCCCGCGAACGCTTTCAACAAGCAGCTTTCGACGCGCTTATACGCCGGGCTCGCCGCGGGCGCGTCCAGAAACGCCGCACCCTTCGCCAGATACTCCTCGTCCGCCAGCAGTTTCTCCGTCGCGGCCGCAACCGACTCGATTGATGCGTGCGGCAACAGGACATACACAGGGCTCAACTGGTCCGCCGCCACGAAGACGCCCACCGGGCTCACGCCAAGCCGGTTGTAAGCCGGAATCGCCGCGCCGGCCCAGAATGCCAGCAGTGCCGCTTTCTGCGCCTCCGTCTCCACCTCGTACGCGCGCAATTCGTAAAACGTCCGGCCTGTCTCCCCCTCGGGTTTCCCCTCGGCTGCCCGCGCGGCCTCGACGTTACTCATCGATGCGGCTCCCGCCGCCGCGGTCATCGCCAGAAACGAACGCCGTCCAATCATCACCAGGCTCCTTTCAACGGTTAATCCGCTTTTGTGCCAATCGCCCGGAAAAACGTGTAGCAGAACGCGCCGTCAGGATGGGTCTTTATCGCCAGAATATCGTCAACCCCTTTGCGAAACATGTCCGAATCCATCATACCGCGCGCGGTTACTTCAGGCTCGATCCCGCGAAGCATTCCCACGATGGTGTCCTCGACAAACCCCTTCATCATGTGCGGCAGACTGGGGTCGCAGTAGATTCGAACCGGTTCGACCCGCACCTCCTCGAGGCCCGCCCGCGCAAGCACCGAATACATCCGCCGTCCGATCAGGCTGTCGCCTCCAAGGATCGCCTGCAGTTTCGGCAAACACGCCCATGCGGCAAGCGCCTCGGGCGTCTCCGGATGGAAAAAACACGACCCGTGATCGCCCTCGATCGACGTAAGTGTGCCCCCCGGCTTCAATACGCGCAACAGGTTCTCGAGAGCCCATACCGGCTTGCTCAGATGCTCGAGCACGAAGCATGCGAAGACGTGGTCAAACACCTCCCCCGAAAACGGCAGCGCATACAGGTCCCCCGCCACGAACCCCATCGCCTTAGACCGTTCCGCCGCTGCCCGCACGGAAACCGGCGAGATGTCCATGCACACAAAGCGCGCACCCGGGCTGTTCGCCATAAGGACGCCGGTCTGCGCCCCGACCCCGCACGGCGCCTCCAACACCAGCGCCCCCTCGGGGTATCGCACGTTTTCGTGGAGCAGGCCGCTCAGCGCCTGGGCGGAATTCCGCAGACGCCCTGTCTCGTACTCCGAATAGCCGTGCACGTATCCCATAGCCGCAGCTTCCCGAATTGCCCTCGAGATCGGTTGCGGGGTCCCGCCCGACGGGCAGGTCCCCCATAACACTCCCCCTGACCTTGCCTTTCGGCAAGCTACTTGATCACCTTCTCCACCTGCCCGGATTTCTTCGAGCGGGCCAGCGCATCCAAGACCTGAACCGGGCGCAACAGCAGCTCGTGCGGGATCGGCTCGACACGCGTCTTGAACATTCCGCAAAACGTCTGGACCCCGCTCAGGTAGGCGCTCTTGTCCATGGGCAGGTTTGAATGAATGGCCTTTTCGCTCCCGATGGCCGAGATGCCGAAGTGCGGGGCGCCCTCTTTCACAAGGTTCATCGTCACGATCTTCCCGTCCTTATACAGGAGCTGGCCTGTCGCGCCGTTGCCGTTTTTCGTGATCAAGACGGACTTCACGTCGTATCCGAACGCCATCAAAACCATTTCAACCTGGTGAATCCCGTAGAAAAACACGCCGCCCCATTTGCTCTCGAGATCGCAGGGACCGTACGTCGACCCGGCCACGATCTTCCCGCTCCCCTCCATGTCCTTCTTGAACTTCGCGAAACTCGCCTGCATGGGCACCACGCTGAACGACGTCACCGGCGCGCCCGTCTTCTTGGCAAGCTTCAGAAACGCCACACCCTCCTCAGGCTCGAAGCAGAACGGTTTGTCGACAAACGTGGGGATGCCCTTCTCGACAAACGGCCGCACCGCGTCAAGATGGTATTTCGGATGCCGGTGATCCACCAGGACCGCGTCTACCTTCCCAAGCATCTCTCTCGGATGCTTGACAATATTGGGGATCTTGCCCGCCTCGGCCGTGTCCTGCGCAAAAGCCGCCGTCTCTCCCCAGAGGTACTCCACCGAGAAGCCCTTGATCTTCTTCTCGATGTTGATGATCTTTGCAATAGCCTTCGAATGCGAATTCTCGGCTCCGATTATCCCCAGAATCATGGCCTTGCTCCCTCGCGTCCGCGCGCGCCACGGCGCACGTCGCACCGCCAACCCGGCTTCACTCCAACCCCAGATTCAACACCCGGTTGGCATTCTTCCACATGATCTTCTCGTACACGGTGTCGCTGATGTCGCCCTCGTCGCGGGCAGCCGTCAGCCACTCGACATGCTCCATCTTGTTCCTCGGCGAACAGTAGTCCAACCCCAGCAGCAAACGGTCCTGGAACTCTTCCATGAACCCATAGGCATGCGCCGGGTCCCGCTGCAGCGCGTTCAGCCCGCTGCCCGCCGACAAATCCCCATGAACGCCCGGATATTCGCGGAACAGGCGCTTCAACACGCCGCCTTCCGCGACGGGCGTCTTGGGATATCCGTTTTTATCCTTCACGGTGGCGTCCCCGCTGATCTCCGACCAGAATCCCGGGCTGTGCCCGAAGAACACCAGGCCGGGGAATTTCTGCAGGCACTTCTCGAAACGGGGCAGCCCCAGTTCATCCATCACGCCGTAGCTGTCCACGTCCGGCGTAATCGTATGGAACGTCACCGGAAACCCGACCTTCTCACACGCCGCCAGCAGGCACTGCATGGGATGGTCGTCCCAGTACACGCGAGCCGTTACCTCTCCCAGACCCTTGAACCCCAGGTCGCGGCACTGCGCCAGCACCCGGTAATGGTCTTCGACCGTGATCTTCGCGGGGTCGCGGGGCAGGCGCGGGTCCACATTGACAAAGGGTATGAACTTGCCCGGGTACTTCTCGCAGATCCCAAGCACCTCGCCGACGCTCTGCTTCTCGGCAGGCGATTCCGCGCACGCCAGGGGCAGAATGACCGTCTTGTCGATGCCCTTCTGTTTCATCAGCGCCAACTGCTGTTCCGCGCTCATGAACGGCGTCCCGCTCAGAGGCGAAATGAGGAGCGGATCCGCAAAGACGTGCCCGTGAATATCGATCCTCACTGTGGTCTCTCCGGTTATGCGTGTGGCCGCACGCGCCTATTCACCCGAGGGGTATTCCTGAAGACGGATGTTCTTGAACGACAAGTCGGTTGTCGGGTCATGCCCCTGCAGGTGAATCGTACCGGCCGCCCCAACGTACCCGGCCTTGCCGTCGCTGTTGTCGACCGCCGGACGCATATCGAGGAAATCACTCACCGCATACCCGTTGATCCACACCGCAAAATGGTTGCCGTCGCACAGGAGGGTCTTGTAGAACCACTCCCGATCGCTCGAGACCACGCTCCGGGCCGGCTGGATCGCGTACAAACCGCCCGTGCCGAAATCGACGGGATTCGTCCGCTCATCTTTCCATTCGTTGCGCACCTGCGACTCGTACCCCTTCCAAAACACACCCTTCGGGCCGCGGAAGAAGACGCCGCTGTTCAGGTGGTCGCCGTTTGAGAAGATGTCCAACTGCAGGACGAAATTCTTGTACAACCCGTCGGTCTCGATCTGGCCGTTGCCGTTCTTGATGCGGATCGCGCCGTCTTCCACCGTGAACACCGATTTGTGCTCGGGAATAATGTTCCAACCCGTCAGGTCCGTCCCGTTGAAGATGGGCTTCATCGTAAGCGGACGCAGCTTGATGCCGCTTGCCTCGACGCGTCCGCCCTGGTACAGGATGCCGATGTAGCCAATAGCGCTACCCGGTGCCGCAACAGCCGCGTCCTGCCCGTTGATCTTCGCCTTGACCGCATTCCCCTCGGCAACAACGCTCACCTCTTGCCAGTCATAGCCCGATTCGGCGCCCCGGACCGGAATAACCACGCTGCCGTTCTCGGAGGGATGGCCCGAAAGCGGCGCCCGTACCACCACCGCCGCCGTCTGCTTCGGCGCCACGCGGATCTTCATGGTAAGCTCAAAATCGCCCCACCGGCCCGTCGTGGCGATCCAGCCGCCTGTGCCCTGTTTGCACGACAACACGCCATCCGAGACCTCCCATTCCGTATCCCCCAGGGCCTGCAGCCCGAAGAGCGTCTCGCCATCAAACAGGTTGATCCACCCTTCCGCGTAATCCTGCGCATGCGCCTCGCCCCCCAGAACTGCCGGCGCCACCGCCAAACCAGCTACCATCGCAGCAAACAACATGCGTTTCATCATTTGTCTCCTTCCGTGTTATCACATGGTGGCGGGCCGCAACTCCCGCCATCCGGACCTTGCCCAAGACAAGATGTTATCCTACACCTTCCCCGCCACACCTGCCAAATCCCTTGTGGGCGGGCAGCGCCGCAGTTGCTGAAGCAACGACCCTGGTTCCCACTGCTGTCCATCAATTCCCGCGCCCTCTTCCAAGAAGTTCGCCCCACCGTTTGAGAAACCCCGCGCGACTTGTGCGACCTATGCGATCTCTATGTCTCATAAGTCTGTGTTGTCTGTATAATCGATATAGTGTGAACCGTGGCGGTAAACGACATTGACGAGGCGGGTACGATGTCTTTACGGCAGAAAGTGTTGCTGGCCCTGGTGATTCCCACATTGTTGCTGGCGGCTGTGGGGATCGTCGGGGTCTCCTCGCTCCATCGTCTCTCGCGGTCGGCCCGAGATATCTTGTCGGACAACTACCGGACCATCCAGGACGCGCGCCGGATGGAGCGGGCCCTGCGCGCCATCGAAAGCCTCCTGCAAAGCAATGGCTTCTCCGCCGCCGCCCCGTCGCCGGTGTCGCAGCAGGCGCAGGCGTTCGAGGAGGCACTGATCGGGTGCGAAGGAAACATCACCGAAGCGGGGGAATCGGACATCCTCAAGAGCGTCCGGGCAACCTGGGAAGAGCTCGAGACACGGCTGGACGCCGGCGGCACGGGAACCAACGAGCCGGCGCATGACCCGGTCACTATGAAAATGGTGTTTTCCATCTTCCAACAAATCGACGACCTGATCGACACCAATGAGAAAGGGATGTTCGCGCGGGAACGCCGCACACTTCTTAGCGCACGGTGGGCCGTGGGACTGATGGCAACATCGTTGCTGTCCGCGTTGCTCGTGCTGGTTGTGTTCGCCCAGGTCGCTGCACGGCGCATCGCACGCCCCATCCAGGAAGTCGCCGAAAACCTGCACGACACACTCAAAACCACCACTCTGGCTGACGACGGGTCCACGCGCCCCGGCGACGAAATCAAGCGGCTGCGCACCGAGTTGGACAACCTTCTCAAACGTCTGGCGCTCCATAAGGACGAGGAGGCAAGCCGGTTCATGCGGCTCCAGGAACGGCTCGCTCTCGTCGTCGAAGAGGTCCAGGAGGGCCTCATCCTGACGGACGAAAGCCTCGAGGTCCTCGTAATGAATAAGCGTGGACGCGAGTTGCTCGGCGTGGAGGGAGGGGCCGTCCCCGGCGAGAACCTGCGGCAGATGCCCTTGAAAGAAGCGGTCCGAAAGGCCCTCTTGCCCATCTTCGAGGAGCCGCAGTCTGCCAAGCGCGACCTCGCGGAATTCAAAATCGAGTCGCAAGGCGCCGAGCGCGTGTACCGGCCCCGCATCCTTCCGGTAACATCAGACGACGATGGGCGCGCTAACGGGTATCTCATGGTCTTCTGGGACGTCACCGAGGAGCGGCGTTTCGAGGAGTCCCGCCGCAGTTTCATTGCGATGTTGTCGCATCAACTGAAAACCCCCGTGACGTCGCTGGCCATGTCCGTGAGCCTCTTGTGGGAACGTTTCCACGGGCGGGCGCCGGAAGGCGATGAGCTGCTCTCGATTGCGAAGGACGACTGTCTGGCCCTGTCAAACCTGGTAAACGAACTGGTGGACGCCGCCCGCGACGTAACATCGAACCTCGCACTCCGGCTGCGCCGGCTCGATCTGGCGTCACTCCTGCGGGAAGCCCTGCGTCCATTGGCGCCCCTCGCAAGGGAAAGAGAAATCGACCTGCGGGATGCTATGGGCGCCCAACCCGTCTTCGTGCTGGCGGACCCCGTAAAACTGCCGTGGGTGGTGACCAATATCGTGGGCAATGCGCTCCGGTATACCCCAGCAGGCGGGGTGGTCCGCATCGCGCTGGGCGTCGAGCGCGGAATGGTCTCCATCGTCATTTCCGATACGGGAGCAGGAATCGCACGCGACGACATCAAGCAGATCTTCCTCCCCTTCGCGTCCGTGCGGCGCGACCCGCGACCGGGACTCCACGGGCTCGGGCTGGCAATTGCACGAGAGATCATTGAAGCGCATCAAGGCAGCATCGACGTTGAAAGTGAGCTGGGCAGGGGAACAACCTTCACTATCCGTTTCCCAATAGCCGCAGGAGCAGCGCCATGAGCAACATCCTCGTCCTCGACGACGACACTCATATCCAGCGCACGCTGGACATCATGCTGCGGAACGACGGGCATTCCGTCATATGCGCCGGTTCCGCGGAGGAGGCCCTCGAACGCGCCAACCGCCATCCGGTCGACATCGCCCTCGTCGACTTGCAGCTTCCCGGAATGAGCGGGCTGGACTTCCTCCGGAAACTCCGCGAGCAGCATCCTGACGCGGTGGCGATCATCATTACCGCATACGGCTCGATTGAGACCGCCGTGGAATCCATGAAAGAGGGCGCCCATGACTATCTTACGAAGCCCTTCTCTCCCGAACAGGTGCGGCATCGTCTGCGCCAGATCGAGGAAATGCGCGGCCTCAAAGCCGAAGTGCGCGGGTTGCGCCGCAGGCTGGGCGATGAGGAACACAACGAGTTCCCCACGCGAAACCCCGCCGTATTCCACGTGCTCGAACTCGCCCGTACGGTTGCCGACGTAGACGCAACGGTCCTCATCACCGGCGAAAGCGGCACGGGCAAGAACCTCCTCGCCCGCCTCATCCATTCCTGGAGCCCACGGCAAAATGCCCCGTTCGCCGTTGTCGATTGCACCTGCTTCCAGGAGACCCTGCTCGAGTCCGAGTTGTTTGGCCACAAGCGGGGAACGTTTACCGGCGCCGTGTTCGACAAGCCGGGCAAGGTCGAGGCCGCGCAGGGAGGAACCCTGTTCCTCGACGAAGTGGGCGAGACCCCCGCGCCGCTACAGGGCAAGCTGTTGCGGCTGGTTGAAGACCGCGTCTACGAGCGCTTGGGCGACCCGACCCCGCGCACCATGGACGCACGCATTATCGCCGCAACAAACCGCAACCTCTACGAGATGGTTGCCGAGAGGTTGTTCCGGCAGGATTTGTTCTACCGGCTGAGCGTTGTCGAACTGAGCATTCCGGCGTTGCGTCACCGCCCGGAAGACGTCCCTCTCCTTGCGGAACGGTTCATCAACGAGTTCAACCGCGTCCACGGCAGGGCCGTCGGCGCCATGGACCCTGAGGTCGCGGCCCTGCTGGTCCAGTATTCCTGGCCGGGAAACGTGCGCGAACTCGCGAATCTCATCGAACGGGCTATCCTGCTGTGTTCGGGGGATACCCTGCACAAAGAGCATCTTCCTCCCCGGGTCCTCGCCGGACAGCCCGCACCGGGCCAGCCGGACGAAGTGATCCCCCTGGCCGAACTCGAGGAAAGCCACATTCGCAGGGCGCTGGCACTCGGATTACCTTTCGAAGAAGCCGCCTCCCGCCTCGGTATCGACCCGTCCACACTCTGGCGGAAACGCAAGAAGTACAACATCTGAGCAACTGTATTGCAGACTGCAAGCCGGCTTGCAGATCGCACGGCAAATGCCGCCCATGCCTGGCTCGATCCCTGCGCAACTCCATTACTTCCAGGTCGTTTATAGATGGCACAAACCTTGCTCCCTCCCAATGAATGGCCGCCCGTTGCAGTTCTCCCGCCGGGAGCAGCGAGGCCGGCCGGATGACGATACCCGTCGGCTGCCCCTGGGCGTATTCCGACATGAGTCCCTGCAATGCTCACATTGACACTGAATTACCGGTTCATAGCAAAATGGCTCGGCACCGTCGCCCTGATCTCGGGCTGCCTGTTCCTGCCGTCGATAGGATGGGCCATATACTACGGCGAATACGCGGCCATTCCCGGCATCCTCTTGGCATCCGCGATTGCATGGGCCTGCGGAGGCGTGTTCTCTCTCATCGGGCGGAAGGCTTCGAACCGCCTGTTCCAGCGCGAGGCCCTCGCCATCGTAGCGCTGAGTTGGGTCGTCATCGGATTACTCGGCGCATTGCCATTCATCTGTACCGATACCATTGGTCCCGCAGGCGCGATCTTCGAGAGCATCTCCGGGTTCACGACGACGGGGGCGAGCGTCCTCGACAACGTTGAGGCGGTCCCGAAGAGCATTCTATTCTGGCGCTCATTCACGCACTGGCTGGGCGGGATGGGCATCATCCTGCTGTTCATCACGGTGCTCCCCTACCTGGGCGCCGGGGGAAAGCTGCTGGTCAAGACCGAGTCATCCGGGCCCGACCCGAAGGCAGTGCGCCCGCGCGTGAAACAGAGCGCCGTGATCCTGTTCAAGATCTACCTGGGTCTGACGGTGATACAGGTCGTGGCCTTGCTGTGCACGGGCAAGATGGACCTGTTCGAGTCTATCTGCCACGCTTTCGGCGCGCTGGCCACGGGCGGATTCTCCACGAGGCAGATGAGCATCGCGGCATACGACAGCGTCGCGGTCGAGATAATCATCATCGCCTCCATGATTTCCGGAGCAACCAGTTTTGCCCTGTACGTCGGCATCCTGGACGGAAACTGGAAGAGTCTCTTCCAAAACACCGAATGGCGCGCCTTGATCCTCGTGCTCACCGTATCCACGCTTCTTGTGGCACTGAACGCCGCGGGATATCTGGGCGAACCGCAGCTCACGCCTCCGGGCGCTGCCGCAGCCGCGGCTGCATCCCCGCCCTCGTTCGCACATGCCCTGCGCGCGTCCGCATTCAGCGTCACGTCCATGATGACGAACACGGGGTACACGACGGACGATTACGACACATGGCCCTACTTCTCCCGGATGCTGCTCGTCGTCCTCATGTTTATTGGGGGCTCGGCCGGCTCGACCGCGGGCGGCATGAAGGTTATCCGGAGCGTGATGCTCCTGAAGATGCTTCGCCACCGGCTCGAAACGACGTTTTGCCCCTACACCGTCCGGGCGCTCCGCGTAGACGGTCACGTGATCTCGGACGACACCCAGCGGGGCGTCCTGCTCTTCGTGCTCGCTTACATCCTGTGTTTTGTGGTCTGTTCCCTGGTCATGTCGCTGTTCGGCCTGCCCTACGATTCGGCGACTTCGGCCGTGGCCACCTGCATGAGCAACACGGGCCCGGGACTGGGCCTTGTGGGGGGGGCCGAGACCTACTCGATCGTGCCGCCGGCGGGGCTCCTGTTCTTGTCGTTCTGCATGATACTGGGGCGTCTCGAAGTGCTCACCATCCTTGTGCTGCTGATGCCAACCTTCTGGCGCGCCAGATAGAAAACAACGCCGGGCATTGACACATTTTTTGACGAGCGCGCTGTGCGCCCGTGGACGTGTTATCTACCGGGGATCAATTTCCACTTGTTGCCTCACCAGGTTGAGGAGATAGCACCCCTGGGAACGCCGAGCACCAGTTCCGCGGGCCAACATGAAATCATCGGACCAGCGTGAGATTGGCCAAACACCAGACGCCCACACGGCTGTGGCACTATGTCCAGCCCATGCCGCTCAGTTTCTCCGTCACGAAAGCCGA